>JANNQW010000250.1:0-7008 GCA_031400955.1 Verrucomicrobiota bacterium | reverse complement strand
AAGTGAAGCCACGATGCTGACCGGAATACCGGCACTGCTGCCGGGAGTGAAGATATTCACGTCGACTTTTTCGCGCAGCTTCTTCACGCGGTCTGCACTTTGTCCCCAATCAGCGAGACCTTTTTGCCAGAGCTGCGATTGCGCTGCGGCGAACTCGTCGACAGTTTGCCCTCTGCGCTTGGCGTCGTCTTCGTTGATCCAAGGTTTGAATTCGTCGCTGCTGAGGTTGGGAAACGTGAGCAGGAAATTCGCGATATCGCCCTTGGGATCGATGGCGATGACTGGGATGTTGTCCATGGCCGCTTCTTCGAGAAGCGTCAGGCAGAGGCCGGTCTTGCCGGAGCCGGTCATACCGAGCACCACGCCGTGGGTCACCAGATCCTTGGAATCGTAGAGGACGAGATTGTCGTCCATCTGTTTGGTGGCGACGTCGTAGCCGCGGCCGAGATAGAATGCGCCAAGCTTTTCGTAAACTTCCGGTTTGATGTCCATCTTGCGTTTGCGTTTCGGAGTTGGGAGTTCGGGGTTCCGACTTTGACTTGTTTAACGCAGAATCATGCTGCTTTGAAATTAAAATGCGCTAAGTTTTTCCAATCAGGCTATCAATTCTGATATTTCATACTGACTGCATATGCGCTGGATGGCAGAGCCATCGAAGCCTGTAGCGAGGGGTTGAGCGACGCGACACCCCTCGATAATTGCAATTTCCGAACCCAGCATCACGGAGTGATGCCAGCCGCTTTGTGGGTTCAGTCCAGGTATTTCGGATCAAACGTCACTCTGGATTTCTTTAGTAGCATTTCCAGCTCTTCACGAAAACCCCTGATGCGATGATGTTCCTCCTGTTCCCGCACATACGCCAAGACTTGCGGCAATGCCGACGCACTCACTGTGAATGCCGCGTAACCGTCCTGCCATGCGAAGCCGGGTATGTGCATCTCTTGGTGAACCCACGCCGAGGAATTCTTTTTCAACTCCTGTAGAACCTTCGAAAGAGTGTGCGTTGGTTTTAATGAAACCGCGAGATGCACATGATCGGCCACGCCGCCGACCTCGTGCGAATACCCGCCCAGCCCCCGGATGGTGCCACCGAGGTATTCAAAGAGCCGGTAGCGCCACTCCTTGGCGATCCATGCTTCGCGGTTTCTCGTGGAGAAAACCAAGTGGTAATGCAGACATGTGTAGGTGTTTGGCATGACGCGGAGCAGGCTGGCATCGCTACCGCGATGCATGAACTCACCCACATGATACGAGGGGTGTCGCTTTGCTCAACCCCTCGCTACCGGCTGATATCGCGCTGCGATACAGGCAGGCTCGAGCAGATTGCTCGTGCCACACTCAGCCTGCAAGGCTGTGCCACAATTTAAATCGACTCCAGCTTCCGCACGATCGCGTCTTTGGACTGCACGCCGGCGACGCTCTCCTTGAGTTCGCCGCCTTTGAAATAGGCCAGCAACGGAATGGCGCGCACATTGAACTGGGCGGCGAGGTTGGGGCTTTCGTCCACATTGACCTTGGCCACCTTCACGACGCCGACCTTTTCGTCGGCGATCTGATCAAGAATGGGGCCGAGCATCCGGCAAGGGCCGCACCATTCCGCCCAGAAATCCACCACGACGGGCACGGTGGAACTGCTGATCTCAGATTGAAAGTTGCTTTCGGTAAGGATGATGACGTTTGCGCTGGCCATAAAATAAATGGGGGTGGAAAAGGGTTACGCGCATCGTGGCGAGCGGATGCAACGAATCAAACGGAAATGAGGAGATCGTGTTAAGAGTTATGAGTTCTGGGTTATTGGCAAAGCGGACAGGGCGCAAAGCGTTTACCTGCACGTTGATTTTTCAGTTCTCAGCCCCTAACCCTTAACACCTGGCACCTAACCGGCCCCCTCACCCATGAACCAATTCACGACTTCTCTCCTCACCTTAATTTGCTTGCTCCTGCTAAGTCAATGCACCAGCCCGCCACCCGCGCCCGGTGATTCAGCCTATCGCGGAAAACAGACCGCAGCCTATCGCCTCGGTTACCATCACGGATTCATGGACGGCTCCAACAAGGTGGACGATAACTTCGAGCGCTATCATGACGAATATCAGCCAGCAAATCGAGATGCGTTCGCCAGGGGCTATCAAACGGGATACGAAGCCGGTCACCACAGCGCAGCGGCAGATGCGGCCGACCAGGATCGCGCCTATCAAAACGGATACGATGCCGGCCAGGCCGATGCGGAAAATGGTGCCCGACCCGACCACCGCCGCTACCGGATTCAATTTGGCACCGGCTCCGAGCCTTCGTTCCGCCAGGGTTACGAAAAGGGCTGGGAAGACGCCCGCAAGCAGTGAGCGACAATTTCCACTTGTTACGCAGCAGTCCAGACAACCCAGGAATTTCATTTGCCGCGCCCGTGCATTGGCTTTACTCTCCGGCCCCTTAATAGACGGTGATCGTAGCTCAACGGTAGAGTCCCAGCTTGTGGTGCTGGTTGTTGCGGGTTCGAATCCCGTCGATCACCCCAATTTTTCCCCGCCGATGTTCTCCAGTCAGAAGTTGGATTCGCTGGAAACACGAATTCAGTATCAGTTTCACAACAGGGCTTTGCTGCAGGAGGCGCTCACTCACCCCAGCACCCAAAGACAGCAGCGTGCGCGTCACGCAGATAACCAGCGTTTGGAATTTCTTGGAGACGCTGTGCTGCAACTTGTTCTCTCTGAAACACTCTACCAACGTCTGCCGGATAATGACGAGGGCCTGATGACCAAGTTGCGCACCAGGCTAGTCTCTGCGCAACCGCTGGCGAATATGGCCCGAGCCATTGGGCTTGGTGAATTCCTCTGGCTTGGAAAAAGCGAGGAAAGCGCGGGTGGTCGCGAGCGGGATTCCATATTATCAGATGCTCTCGAGGCGCTGATGGGTGCCATATATCTGGATGGCTCGTTCGATGCTGCTCAACGCTTTGTTTTGCACGTTGCAGATGCAGAACTCAAAACGGTGATGGATAAACCTGTCGACATCAATCCGAAAGGCGAGCTTCAGGAACTGCTCGAAGGCAAGTTGGGAAGCTCGCCCACATACCTGATTGTGCAGGAGGATGGTCCGCCCCATAAGCGAATTTACCAAGCGGCAGCTTTTTGGACTTCGATCGAACTCGGTAATGGCAAGGGCTTTAGCAAAAAAGAAGCGGAAATCAAAGCCGCCAGCGCAGCATTGACCGGCATTCCATTAAAAGAACTCCTGCTTAACGTCACAACAAAATAGCAGTCTTGTAAATAACCGGGTCAATAAAGTCTTGCCTGCAATCGAGTTGTTAGCTGACACTGAGTTGCTCACGTGTGATTCACAATGATCAGCACTTTGTTCACTGCCTGTTTCATTGTGGAACAGCCAGCCATGCAGGCGTGGAACACACTTGTTCGGATATTCACATGCCTTACTGTTATCTCATTTGAGACCTTTCTCAAAAATCTCTACCAAACTTGAGAACAACTTTCCGTTAGCAATGAACTCTTGCACAGCTGAGTTGTGCCATTCATCATGCTGGTTGCTTATAAGCTGGCACTCCTATGTCTAACCCAACTCAAGATCCCTGGCGCGGTCTCGGATCCGTGGCTCGTGCTGCGTTAAAGACGCGCGATTATTCATCATCGGTGCTTGCTGATCGACTCCAGCAAGTCGGTCGCGTTGAGGCTCGGGAACTTGCTGCCGGTATACCAATGGAGTTGAACATTCCTGGCGTCGAAGTGTTTCAGCGCAAGGTTTTTCATCAGCGTTATCGCGGTTATTTCGCAGAATTTGCCAGAGAAGGGGAAAATTTGCTCGGAAAGATTGGGTTCTGGCCAAAGCAGTGGGCCACGGCAAAAATGTTCGCTGGCACCAGCAAGGGTTTTCACATTCATCCGCCACATATTCCCGAAGGCATCACGCCCGAGGCCTGGTTCAAGAAACTATTTTTGGATGAACCTCTAAATTATTCAATTCGTCCGTATGATCATGAACAATGGGACGCGATGTTTTTTATCCAGGGCATCTGCGAGATGTTTCTTATCGACGAACGTGTTGGAATGCCGCGCCGGAAGATGCGTTTTATCATCGAAGGTGATGATCTACGAAGTGAAAATAACGTTGGCGTCGTTATTCCCGCAGGTGTGGCCCATGCCATCCGCAGTGCCAGCACACAGGATTTGATCATGGTCTATGGCACCAGCACTACATTTGCCATGGAGAATGAAGGACGTATCGCGCATGGAATTGAAACACCTGAAACACCGGCGGACTGGGAGACTTATTGGAAACTGGCTTGAGCATAGCGACCCATTCAGTGGCAGATTCATCTCGATTTCCTCGTGGCATCGCGCAGTAGCTATGTGACCTCAGATGGTCTGCGCAATGCCCGCAAACTCCTGTAGCGGGTTGGCAGCCCCTTACTGATCCTTTTCAGATTACAGCAGCTTTTTCCATTTCAAAAACACGATGGGCAGCACGCCAGACAGGATAATAAAGAGCAGCACGATCCAGAATGAAACCGGGTGGTCTTGCAGCGGCAGTTTGACGTTCATGCCGTAAATGCCTGCGAGCATCGTCGGTGGCAGAAAGACGAGGCTGGATACCGTCAAAATTTTGATGATCTGGTTTTGCTGGTTGTTGATCAAACCGAGTGTGGCATCGAGCAGGAAGGTCATCTCGTTCGTCTGCTGGTTCGTGTAGTCATCCATGCTTTTAACGTCGCGCATCACACTGCGGAACTGCGCCGCCAGCTCACCGCGCATCCAGCCGGAAGCATTGTGCAAAAAGAACTGGAGAACACGTGCCAGGCTTACCAGGCATTCCCGCAAATTGGACACCAATTGGTTCCGCCGGCCCAGCAGTTTCACCACTTCATTGAGATCCATCGCTGTGCTTCCAGCCTGATGGCTTTTAGCGCTGAAAATATCGCTCGAGACCTTTTTTAGATCTGTCTCCACGCTTTGCAGAGCGTCCGCGATGCGACCCACGATGCGCTCCACAAGTAGGAGGAATACCGCATCGCTGCTCACCGGCGCGGCGCATTGCTTTTTCACAAGCTCCGGCAGTGCACGAAATGATAAAGGGTCTGCGTAGCGCACGGTGGCCAGGGTCTCGCTGTTGATCACGAAAGTGATCGAGGTATTGTCGGGATTCGAGGTGTCCAGCCCCACTGGCAGCCAGGCCGTCATATAGAGGGCATTGTTTTCCACATACAAACGGCTCGATTCCTCGATCTCCTGCATCTCCTCGCGCGTCGGCAGTTGATATTCGAGCCACTGTTCCGCCTGGATCTCCTCCTCGCGCGACGGATTCAGTAGATCGAGAAAGACGGCATTGTCCGGCAGTGGATGTTCTTTGGGAGCATCCCAGTCAATGAGTTGTCCCTGCTGTGTGATAAGGCGAAGCATGGCGCAGTGTAGCGTGGCTGGCGCGGATGCAAGGCGGAGATAAGTGGGTCGGCAGTCCTCTGCCGAGCTGGACTACTGATTGATCGGCAGAGGGCAACCTACCCACTTCCAATTATTCCGAAAACAAGCCAAGTTGTGCCGACTTCTCGATTTTGTCCGTTTTTGCTTTGCGCGACTTTGCGGGCAGGGGAGATGCATCTTGCAGGACAACTCCCTCATTCGGAGGATGTCCCGCCTCGAGCCGATGCAAGATTTCCCGGGCGCGTTGGAGCACGCTGTCCGGAAGCCCCGCGAGTCGCGCGACCTGGATGCCGTAGCTTTTCTCTGCGCAACCGGCGATGATTTTTCTGAGAAAGATGATCTGATGATTCCATTCCTTGACCGCGATGTTGTAGTTCTTCACCGCAGCGCAGGTGTGAGTTAGCGCTGTGAGTTCGTGATAGTGCGTGGCAAACAGCGTGCGTGATCCGATCACATCATGCAAATGCTCGGCCACGCTCCAGGCGATGCTCAAGCCGTCGAAGGTGCTGGTGCCGCGGCCGATTTCATCAAGGATCACCAAGCTGCGCTCGGTGGCGTTGTTAAGTATCATAGATGTCTCGTTCATCTCCACCATGAAGGTGCTCTGTCCGCGCGAGAGATCGTCGCTGGCGCCGATGCGCGTGAAGATGCGGTCCACCACGCCGATCTCCGCGCTGGCTACGGGCAGGTAGCTTCCGGTCTGCGCCATCAATGTCAGCAGGGCAACCTGCCGGATGTAGGTCGATTTACCCGCCATGTTGGGTCCGGTTATAACAAGGAGGCGGTTTTCCTTGTTCTCAAGCGTGGTGTCGTTCGGAACAAAGCGTTCGCCCGCGAGGTTCTGGTCAAGAACCGGATGCCGCCCATCGCGGATGAACAGGTTCTGTGTCTCGTTCAAGACGGGACGGGTGTAGTTGAACAGTCGGGCGGTTTCCGCGAGCGAGCCCAGCACGTCGAGCACGGCGATGGCCTCAGCGGTTTCCTGGATTTCTGAGAGCTGCTTCATTGCGCGGCTGCGCAACTTGCCGAACTCCTCGTATTCGAGCGCCTTTGCTTTCTCGTCCGCACCGAGGATTTTGTCTTCCACCCGCTTGAGGTCTTCGGTGATGAAGCGCTCGCCATTAGCTGTGGTTTGCTTGCGCGTGTAATCCTTGGGCACGCTGGAGAGATTCGATTTCGTGATCTCAATGAAATAGCCGAAGACATTGTTGTATTTGATCTTGAGCGACTTGATGCCGGTGCGCTCGATCTCATCATTTTGCAGTTTGGCAATCCAGTCGCGTCCTTGCGTGGATGCGCTGCGCAGCTCGTCGAGCAAGGGCAGAATTTCAGCTCGGAAGATGCCGCCTTCCTTGATCGAGGCCGGTGGCTCCGGGACAATCGCTGTCTGAATTTCCGCCGCGATGCCAGTGAGGTCGCGCATCTGCGCGTGAAGCTGCGTCAG
Source organism: Verrucomicrobiota bacterium (assembly GCA_031400955.1). Taxonomy (GTDB): domain Bacteria; phylum Verrucomicrobiota; class Verrucomicrobiia; order Verrucomicrobiales; family Verrucomicrobiaceae; genus VFKE01. The sequence continues at coordinate 135 of JANNQW010000250.1, read as the reverse complement.
CAAAGTAGGGGCGGCATCCTGCCGCCCATTGCTTGATGATGTCGGCTGGAAGCCGACACTACTTTCTTCCATCAGCGTCTTGATTCCCGGAACGATTTCCAACGCCTGAGCCAGCGCCGCGAGATCGCGCGCATT
>JANNQW010000249.1:0-16129 GCA_031400955.1 Verrucomicrobiota bacterium | reverse complement strand
GAGGAGTTGGAAAAATTGCGGAAGGAAACCGCGGCGAAGGATGATCAGGTGGCGAAGATCCGGAAGCTGCTCACGACTTCCACGGCGGACCGCGAGAAGGTGCAGGCGATGAATCAAGCCATGCTCAAGGAGTTGGACAACCTGATCATCGAAATCGGCGGCCTGGCCACGCAGGAGGCACCTTTGAAAAAGGAGATCGCCGCGCTCATGGATGAGATTAAGAAGAAGCAACCGCCGCCGGTGAAAGGTCCGTCGGTGATCGTGCAACCCGGAGGCTCGGGCCTGGCCAAAGGGACGAAGGTGTTTTTCGTCGAAGCGGCCGGGGGCAAGCTCACGGCTTATTGGGATGAGAAGACGAAGACCGTCGTGAGTGCCGTGCCCGATGTGGTCGCGACGGATGCGGCCTTCAACGCGTATCTGAAAGCGGTGCAGGCCGTGCCGCAAAGCAAGATCATCTTCCTGCTGCGCGACGACGGAATGGGAGCCTATAACAATGGCGCCGGCTGGGCGCAGGCGACCTATGGTTTTCGCGTAGACCAGATCGGAAAGCTGCCCATCCCCGGCCGCGGCGAGATTGATATGAAGATGTTCCGGGAATTCCTCGGCAAGCTCCCCGTTCCACCCGGTGTCTCTGCTGCCGCAGTGACACCCGCAGTAGCCCCACCCCCCAAACCTGCCCCGAAACCCGCGCCGCCGAAATAACCATGGCCCGCAAACCAGGACACCACGCAGAAGAACTTCCGTTCGTCGCCCTGATGGACACGATGACCAACGTCGTCGGTGTGCTCATCATCGTGCTGGTGATGGTCGGCATCGGCCTCGCCCGCTCGGTCAACAAAGTGCTCTCTGATCTGCCGCCCAAAACAATCGAGGAACTCGCAAAACTCAAGAATGAAGTCAAGGAAACGAAACCGAAGAGCGATTTACTGAAGATCGACCAAGCCAGCACCAAGTTGGAGCAAGATCTGAAAAAAATCACCGAGACCTTGATGACCTTGGACGTCACCAAGGACAAACAGCAGATCAAACTCATCGACGTGAGCGACCTCGCCAAGCAGCTCGAAGAAAAAAAGAAGGAACGCGACCAGCGAAAGGCCGAAGTGGAAAAAATGCTCGCCGAAATTAATCAACTCCAAGCGCGCCTCGACACCACGCCGGTTTATGTCCCGCCGCCCGCCGTGGTGGTCAAGCTGCCCAACCCGCGCCCCCTGCCAGACAAAGCCAAGCTGCAACACTTCCTCATCGCCGACAATCGCATCTACTTCCTCAACGACGAACAAATGATCGACATCGCGGAAGCGGAACTCAAGCGAGTCGAACGGACCCTCGCCATAAGTCGCGAAACCGTGAAAGGCGCCGATGGCAAGCCCGTGATAGTCAAAGACAAGTCCGGAAACTCCTCGCCAAAGCAGAAAATCGTTTTCGACGCCAAGAAACTCGCCGACCATTTCGCGAATGCCCGCATCGGAAATCGCGACCTGAAAATCGAAGTGGTCCCCTCGCCCAATACGAGCAGCATCCCCATGAAAATCTTACCACTGCCGAATGCTGGCGAGACTATTGACCAGACAAAAGGACTCTTCTCCGTCTTTCAGACGCAGCTTAAAAAATTCAAAGCTGACCCCAAGGCGGTGGTCTGTTTTCACGTCTACAAAGACTCCATCTCCACCTATCTCGCCGTGCGTGAGTTCGCGGATCAGCTGGGCGTGCCGGTCGCCTGGGACATCTACAGCTCACCATGGTATTCCCGCAACCTGCCGCCGGAATACACTTTGAACATCACCCCGCCGGCCGCACCCGCGCCCACACCCAACGCCGTCCGCATCGCTCCGCCGAAATCGACGCTCGACTGATCGCGGCTCCCCATACCCAGTGCGACATTGATTCACAATCATCGCCCATCACTCCGCTCTTTTCAGCAATGTCCAGCCCGCGCGCGTCTGCCATGCTTCCAGCAGCAGCGCCAGGATCAACGCGATGAGCAGCCACCTCTGCACGTCACGCCAGGCGGGCAGACGCGGCGCGCGCCACACATCACTCAAGTCCACCCGCTCCGCACCACCGCTGCGGGCGCTGGCATCCCGCAGTTCATCCAAGCGCGCCTTGTCGAAACTCCACTCCGGATTCGTCACCGCATTCACGGGACCGAAAGAAAGCGCCGCATCCCCGATCTTCACGGCTCCGCGCAAATACTTGTCGCCCTCGAGCTCCAGCACCGCGCGGAAATGCCCCGGCGCAAGGCGTTCCCAAGGCACGGTGCGCAACTTCCCATCACTGCCAGCGGACACGACCAATTCCGGCGCGTGCGCGGCAATCCGTGCGCTCCAGCTTTCATCATATAATAAATCCGCCTTGAGCTGGCTGCCATCGAGCGTTGTTTTCAAACCGAGCCCCGCTGGAAGCTGATTGCCCATCAGCCAGCGAGCCAGGCTCTGCGCGAAACCGCCGTAGTTTTTCCATCCGCGCGTCAATGTGGAGAAATCTCCGCCCGTGGGAAAAGCCACCGTCGCCACCCGGCCCGTTCCACGCTGCCAGAACGCCACCAGCGGCGAGGCATATTCATCGCCAGAAATCGCGGCCTGCGTCGCCCCTGGACGCAAATAACATAAATTGTAACCGTCAATCTTCATCAGCCAGTCCATCGGCGCCGCCGCCATTTCCAGCCAGCCAGGCGTGCTTTTCAACTCCACCGGTTCCTCGATAAATGCCGAGCGCGCCACGCTCACCGTCTCCTGCGCGAATAGCGCGGGCAACTCGTTCGGATCAGCGTTAAAGAAGATTCGCCCGCCGCCGCGCTTCGCCACGTCCTTGAGAAAATCCGCATCGCTGTCCTTCTCGGAACCAAGTCCAATGACGCTGACCGTGCATTTTCCCTTCTGCATCTCAGCGAGCAGATTTTTGTAATCACCCGGCTCCTCGGCATCCGCCGCATCCGCAAACAAGATGATGTGCCGCTGACCGACCGATGCGGGCTTAAGTATTTCCCAGCCTGCCTTTAATCCGGTATAGACAAAAATTCCGCCGCCCATGCTTTCGACCTTGCGCGCGGAATTTTGCAGCGCGCCGCGGTTCGGCCCCACTTGCACCAGGGGCGACAACGGATGCGCCGCGCTGTCCACGGGAATGATGGAGACCATGTCGTTGTCACCGAGCAATCCAATGGCCCGCGCCGCGCCCTCATCCGCGAGATCCATCTTCTGCAGTGTGGTGCCCGGCACCGTCATCGCCATGCTGCCGGATCGGTCCATCACGATCGCCATCGCCACCGCCAGCTTCCTGTGCTCCTGCTTCAACTCCATGCTCACCGGCAGCAGCGGCTCCACGGGCGAACCAAACCATCCGCCCGCAGCAAAACTGGTCTTCCCGCCGATCATCGCCAGTCCCCCACCCTGCTGATTCACGAAGAAATCGAGGCCGCGCACAAACTGGGAATCGAGTTTGTAAACGGGCACGTTGTTCAATACCACGACCTTCGATCCGCTCAGCGTGCCCACATTGAGCGCGCTCAAATCGGTGACAACACCCACGTCAAAACCTTGCGCGGCCAGAGCTTCCCCGAGCGGATCATTTTCATAGGATGTCACCAGCAACACTCTTGGCCCGCCCTGCACCTCAGCCCACTGTGATGCGCTGTTATTGCCAGGAACTGCATCATCCGCCGGGATCAGGCGCACTTCGTAGCGATACGCGCCAGGTGAGCTGAGTCGATCCGTGAAGCGCAAGCGGCCCACGCCACTTTCCACCGGCACTTCGCGGCGTCCGATGCTCTGACCATTCCGAAAAAGCTCCACGGGCACCGACGCATCATGACCGCCGAGCACCACCACTTCGCCCAGCATCGCTTCGCGCAACTGCACTCGGCGCGGCAGCACGAACGCGCCGACACGATAATCGTTCGTCGAGTCGCGCGGCGGCATCCGGTAGTCGAACGGCACACTTTGTTTGATGAGCTTTTCCGCGAGTCCATCAAGCGGTTCGGTGGAATAACCATCCGTCATCGCCAGCACTCGCGCCGCGCGATCCGGCGACATCTGGGCGAGCGCGAAGGCGGACGCGGAGTTGAGACGAGTGGCGTTGCGCGCACCATCGAACTCCGCACCGTTCACACCGGCGCGAATCAGGGCACCGCGTTTCACGGATTCTGCCGCAAAGTCGATAAAGAACAATCGGTCGGATGAGCCCTTGGATTTTTCGAGAATCGTCTCCCACTCCGCCAGCCTTGGCTGCAACAAATCCTTCGCCGAATCCGAATGATCTACCAGCACCCAGAGGTCAAGGCCGTCGCCCGAACGACGCAGTTGCGGTCGCGCCAGCATCAGCACCAGCAGCAAGAGACACAGAACGCGAAGAGGCTTCTCCAGTCGCATCCCGCGCCAGAACCAGCCCGCTGCGGCGAGCAGCGGCAGGAGAAGGAACCATTCGGGTGAGGCGAAGCGCATGGGGGACCAGTGGGCGGTGAATCAGTAAATCAGTAGGTCAGTGTCAATGTTGAATGTTCGACGTCAGACTTTCACATACTGACGCACTGATTCACAGGCTACTGATTTACTGCGGCGCGTCCCGCGCCAGGCCCATGCGCCGATAAAACATCCGGCGAGCAACATCACCCACAAGGGCGTCCAAGGATCAGCCTCGCTCTGCTTCAACGCAGTCTCCATCCGTCGCTGCTCCGAGGTGTCGAGCGACTCCGCATCGCGAAAGTCCGCTTCGCGGATGTCGGCAAAATGCGCCGCGCCGCTGATCCATGTTTTGCCGCCCACCAGCACCTCAAAAAATCCGGGACGTTCCGGTGCACGACCATCGAATGAAGCAGTCGCTCCGTTCACCCGCAGCTCCACTTTTGCCTCTTGCCTTTTGCCTCCTGCCTTGATCTCCTGCGCGGCCTCAAAATTCCCCGCCCACGGTTCCGCCTTGCGTTCTCGCACCATCTCGGCAAAGCGCTGCAGCATCACCGGCAGCGCCGGCACCCGGGCAGCGTTCGATTGCGCGAGATCCCAGTTCAAGATGAGCCGCTGGATTTGTTTGCCGTCAGCCGTCACTCCCGGTCGCAACAAGGCCAGGGCGCGATTCCCTTTCCATAATAGCGGCACGTCACCCTCTCCCATCGTGAGTTCCAGGGGCCGGCCGCTCAACAGACCCGACCACGCCAGATCTCGCGTCAGCCGGTGATCCTCCGCCGCCACCCACGCTGGATCCAGCGCACCGTTCTCCCCCAGTGAGCCACCCAGCTGCACGGCATCACTGTCAGATGCGTTGCCCAATTCGTCGATCACGAGATCAGGCGTGAGCGATCCCAGTTCCACGCCATCGAGCGCTGCAAAAATTTTCTTCATCAAATCACCCGAAGCTCCCGGCAGTCGCACGGCCGCGTGCACGATGCGATGCTTCGGCTTCTGCAACGGCAGCCGGTCATCCCACTCGAATTTGTCAGCCCCGAGCACCAGCGTCACGCGCTCCACATCCTGCGGAAGCTCACCTTCTAACGCCACCGTTTGTCCCGGCTCGATCGTGAATTTATGCCTCCCGCTTTTGCCTTCTACCTCCTGCCTTTTGCCTTCTTCTTCCATCCACCACTCCCGCTCCTGAGTCTCGCGACCGTAGTTTTTCACTAGCGCGCTCCAAAATGTGGTCGGGGCACTCCGTGACCCGTCAGCCTGCGAAACCTGATTCCGCTCACGGAGTGAGCGGCCCACACTGGCCTCGCCACCGGCAAATCCAACGTTCTCAATAAGTTCACCCGCTGACATCAAGGCAACATCCGCCGACACTTCCGTCTTGCGGTCGGTGACGAAGATCACAACGCCCGCGTTGCTCCGCACCAGCCCGCGCCCGGTAAGCAATGCGGCATCGGGCGCGTGCGCCCCCTGCGTCGGCTCCCATTTGTCGAACGCCTTGAGTAATTCGCCGATCTCCGTTCCGGAATAAAGTCGTGGTTTGCGCGGGCCGGATTCCAGCAGATGCCAGTCGGTGTGCGCCGCCGCCCCCGACCAATGCGCCAGCTTGTCCTGCAACATGGAACGTGTTTCCATTTTGAAGGCGCTCATGGAAACAGAACTGTCCAGAACCACCACCACGGTCTGACGCGAATCCTGGCGGATCCACCGCGGCTCCGCGAGCAACCAGGCGATGATCGTCACCGCGAGCAACTGCAACCAGAGCGGCACCGAATTGCGCAAGCGTTCGAGACGCGCCCCGCCCACACTCTCCGGCTTCACCCGATCCAGCAGGAACAGAGTGCTGCAGCGCACGCGGCGGGATTGTTCCTGCAAAAAATGAATCAACAGCACCAATGGAATCGCCATCAAGGCCCAGAGACCGGCGGGATTTGCGAGAATGAGGCGCATGATTCAGTGGCGATGTTGATCGAATCACCGCGGAAGTTCACCCGGCACAGCGCGGTCTTTGATTCGCAGGGCGCGCTCAAGTTTCTGCTCGATGAAAAGCGCCTGGTCATCGGAAAGCCCGGTGCCCAGCAACTTGCGCGTGGCACCTTCACGCATGACCGCCCATAATTCGTAGGAAATACTGGAACCGTTTTTGCCATTGCTGGTTTTCATCTTGCAGAAGAGTTGGTCGATTTCCGATTCCGCGAGTTCCACGCCGCCCCACCACGGCAGTGGCCCGTGCCCGATGCGCAAACTGCCCTGCCCGGCGATAATGACCGTGCGATTGAAAATCGTGGCGATAACAAAATAAGTCAGCCCCACCCCGACCGCGACATGCGCGATGGGAAACACCACCATGATCCATGGTGCGTTGCCGGAAAATGCCATGCTATACCAGAACACGAGGAATGAGTCCCACGCGATGCAGAACGGAATCAGGAAAAACACGATCGCGCTGAACCAGCGCCGGGTGATGCTGATGCCGCCACCGTGTTCCTCAATCGTTAACCCCGGAGGCAGCGGAACTTCGGTCCGTGGATGAAAGGCTGTGCCACCCTGCGCCTGGCTCATGACATTCGGCAGCGTGGCCAAAGCGTTGCAGTAACTGCACTTGATGATGCCAGAAGCCGCATTCATATTTTCCGACTTCAGAACTGAACCACAGTTCGGGCATTTGAGAGCGACGGGGGCGGGCATTATTTGGAGGGCTGGCGGCACTTAAGATGATTTTCACGCCGAGGCAAGCCGCGCAAGTGAGCGAAGACATTAGGTTCGCGCTTTGCATGACAAGCGAACGAATCCCGGCTAACTGTCACCACTCCATCAAGGAGCCGTCCGTTTTCCCCATGCAACGATTCACCTGCGAATGTGGCAACGTCCTTTTCTTCGGCAGCTCCACGTGCCTGAAGTGCGGCAACCAGGTGGGTTACGACCCACAACGCAGCACCATGTTGCGGCTGCAACCCGGCGGCGGGATGAAACTCTGCGATAACGGCGTCAAATATGGCGTGTGCAACTGGCTGCTGCCGTCGGACTCCGGCGCATTGTTGTGCATGTCTTGCAGGATGAACCGCACGATCCCCGACTTGAGCGCGGAGCGCAACCGGACGTTATGGGGTCGCACGGAAACGGCGAAAAGGCGACTGCTCTACACACTGCTGCGCCTGGGCATGACGCTGCCATCCAAGACGGAGAATCCAAAGACCGGACTGGCCTTTGACACCGTCAGCACGCTGTCGAATCCCGAGGTAACCACGGGCCACCTCAATGGAATCATCACGGTGAATCTCGAAGAAGCGGATGACACCTACCGGCAGTTCAACCGCCAGCAGCTTGGCGAGAGCAGTCGCACGCTGCTCGGACATTTCCGCCACGAGAGCGCGCACTATCTCTGGCAGCGCAATTTGTCGGAACTGGCCTGGGATGATCCACTGCGGCTGGCTTTTCGTGAGCGCTTCGGCGACGAATGGCTGGATTACGCGTCGGCACTGAGCACCCATTATGAGCGCGGTGCGCCCGTCGGCTGGGAGCAGAGTTTTATCACAGGCTATGCCGCATCCCATCCCTGGGAGGACTGGGCGGAGACGTGGTCGCATTACTTGCAAATCACAGATGGCCTGGAGACCTGCGAGAGCTTGGGAATTCAGGTGCAGTTCATCGCCCTGCCACTGGTGATGCTGCCGGGTGAAGCGGGAACCCTGCCGTCAATGTTGCCGCAATCCGGGGTCGCCGATGGTGAGTTCCTGGCACGGCTGCAACGATGGATGTGCCTCTCCACCGTGCTCAATGAGATAGCCTTCAGCCTCGGTGAACCTGCGCTCTATCCCTTCGTCATCTCGGTGCGCGTCGCACAAAAACTGCGCTTGGCGCATCATTTTACCCGAATATGGGCACTTAGGACTTCCTGATCTCAGCCTGCTCAGGGTGGGGTTACACCCCATAGTGATAGGCACGGAGCGAGTGGAATTGTGTCTTCTTATGACCACACTCGAAAACGAAGGCGACTGGAACATCCTTGAGGGCACGGATGACGACCTTCAGTTCATCGAAGACCAGCAGGAAGAACTGCTGAGCTGCCTTCCGAAAGGCACCGGCGTAACTCGTAAAGCAGTGGAAACCGCCATCAAAGAATATCGCGCCGCCCTCATCTCGTAATCCCCCATCATTAAAACCACAATACCATGACCATCACCAAAAACCTCGGCATGATCCTGCTTGCCATCTATCTGCTGCTCGTGGGCCTCAGCGGTGCCCTCGGCTTCAATCTCGGTCAGCTCAGCATCGTGGTGCCGATCCTCGCCATCGCCGCTGGTGTCTTGATTTTGCTGGGCAAATAGTGCTCGGTAATTTTTTCACAGCCCAAATGAAGGCTTAGCAGGCAAGTTGCGAAGCCGCGAAGCGAATGTCCGCGCTCCTCTGCAGGTTGCGTCCCACTCATGACCAGACATAGTGCCCAAATTGAAAGGAATGCTTCCATAGATACCGCCCTGCCAGAACGCATTGCCTTCTTGGGTGGATACGAACCGCGGCGCTGCGGCATTGCGACCTTCACCCATGACCTGTGTGAGGCGGTGGCAGCATCGGCACCCGGATCTGATTGCTTTGTGGGCGCGATGAATGATCGCATCGAAGGCTACAAGTATTCGCCTCGGGTGCGCTTTGAATTGTTGGAGAAAGATCTGGATTCCTACCGTCGCGCCGCCGACTTCCTGAATTTCAACAATGCGGACGTGCTCTGTGTGCAGCACGAGTTTGGCATTTATGGCGGACCTGCGGGAAGTCATCTGCTGGCCCTTCTCAAGGAAGTGCGAATGCCCGTGGTGACGACGATGCACACCGTGCTGCGCGAACCGAGCACCGTGCAGCGCAAGGTGATGATGGAACTGGTGCGGCGCAGCGACCGCGTGGTGGTCATGGCGCACAAGGGTGCAGAGATGCTGCGGGAAATTTACGAGGTGCCGGAAGAAAAAATGGACCTTATTCCCCACGGGATTCCGGACATTCCATTCGTGGACACGAATTTCTATAAGGCTCAACTGGGCATGGAAGGCCGGATGGTGCTGCTCACCTTTGGACTGCTCGGGCCGGGAAAGGGCATCGAACATGTCATCGAGGCACTGCCGGATATCGTGCAACGTCATCCGAACGTGGTCTATCTGGTGCTGGGAGCCACGCATCCAAATCTTATCGCCAATGAGGGTGAAAAATACCGCCTGAGCCTGGAGCGACTGGCCGAGGATCGTGGAGTGAAAGAGCATGTCATCTTTCACAACCGCTTTGTCACTCTGGAAGATCTCAAGGAGTTTATCGGTGCCGCTGACATTTACATCACGCCGTATCTCAACGAAGCCCAGATCACCTCCGGCACGCTGGCCTATGTCTTTGGTGCGGGCAAGGCAGTGGTCTCCACACCCTACTGGCATGCGCAGGAATTGCTGGCGAATGGACGCGGCATTCTGGTGCCGTTCCGGAACCCTCAAGCCATCGCCGGGGGTGTTTGCGCGTTTCTCGACGATCCCGCACTGATGGAGAAAACCCGACGGGACGCTTTTCAGTTGGGCCGGGAGATGGTCTGGCCTGCCGTCGCACAATCTTACATCAAGAGCTTCCAACATGCACGCGCCGACCGCAGGGCCGTGCCCCGGCAGGCCTTCGCCGGATGGACGCTCGCCAGCAGGCCCTATGCCCTGCCGCCCTTGCGCCTGGATCATGTGGTGCGCATGAGCGACGGAACCGGCATCTTCCAACACGCCATTTTCAATGTCCCCAATTTTCACGAAGGCTACTGCACGGACGACAACGCACGCGCCTTCATCTTGTGCAGCCTGCTGGATGAACTCGGCGGTGAACCTCCGACAGAGAACCTGGACAAACTGGCCACAAGTTATCTGGCGTTCCTCTCCGCGGCCTTGAATTACGACTCCGGCCGCTTCCGCAATTTCATGAGTCATGGTCGGCAATGGCTGGAAGAGATGGGAAGCGAGGACAGCCACGCGCGCGCGCTCTGGGCCGTGGGCACCGGCGCGGGGCGCTCGCGCAAGGAAGGACACCGGCGTTTGTGCATCCAGCTTTTCGAGCGCGGTCTGCCGGCGGTGGAGAACTTCTCCTCGCCTCGCGCATGGGCCTTCACGCTGCTGGGCATCCACGAATATTTGCGCCGCGTCGAATCCAATCCTGTGGTGAACTCAGCACGCAAAACACTCACCAACAAGCTGGTCACGTTGTGGAAAAACTGCGCCACCGAGGATTGGCCTTGGTTTGAACCGAGCGCCACTTACGACAACGCGCGCCTCTGCCAGGCACTTATACTCAGCGGCCAGTGGCTGCCTGACAACGAAGCGCTGGAAATCGGCCTGAAGTCGTTGCGCTGGCTCGCCTCCATTCAAAGGACACAAGCCGGCCACTTCCGACCCATTGGCAGCAACGGGTTCTATCAGCGGGATGGAGCGCGGGCGGACTTCGATCAGCAGCCGGTGGAGGCGCAAGCCATGGTCGCTGCATCACTTGAAGCTTTTCGCGCGACTCGCGATACGGTGTGGTCGCGTGCCGCACAGCGCGCGTTCGAATGGTTTCTAGGCCGCAACGATCTCGGCGTCCCGCTCTACGATTCCAGCACCGGCGGCTGCAGCGACGGCCTGCATCACGACCGCATCAGCGAGAACCAGGGCGCGGAGTCCTCACTGGCCTTCCAACTTTCACTCGCCGAAATGAACTACGCCGAACACTTGTTCGAAGATTCCATGCTCCCCGCCTTATGAACGCCATCCGCTTACGCCGCCACAAGGTGACATTTCAACCCCAGAGCGCGCGAGTCATCATCCGTCCGTTCATTCCGGCCAGCACTCGAATTGTGGCCGGCATTCTCAATCGCGCCCTCTCCATGAGCGAAGAAGACGCGATCGCCCATCTTCAGGTGCTGCATGAGGAGTTTGCTTCGCGGCATTTCGACATCGAATCGGTCCTGCTTTCGCATTATGAAAAAGTGCGCCCGCAGATCGCCTTGCAGCGCCCGCTCTCCCGCGTGCGCCAGCTTCTCATCGGGGCGCTTTTCTCCGGCGAATATGCCTTGGAATCCGCTGCATTGTTCAACCCTTCGATCGTGCCTCATCCGGATCAGGGCGGCGTGCCCGAAGGGGGGCTGCGTTTCATTTTGAGCCTGCGCGCGACGGGTGAAGGACACATCTCGTCTATTGAGTTCCGCACCGGCATTATCACGCGCGAGGGCTCGATCGACGTGGACCCAGTTTCACGCTTCGTCACCGTGCCTGAAATCGTGCCCAATCCCACTTACAATAAAAAGCGATTCGTCACCAAACTCCAGGAGATGGGATTTGAAAACGGCCACGCCGCCAGTGTGATGGACCCGCTCGGGGAAAGCTTCACACTCCAGGAACTCGATGAAAACGTGCAGCGGGTGCGCCGCGGAACGAAATACGTTAACCGCGATCTACGCCGAACCCTGGAATGCATTCGCTGGCTCGCCGACTCCAACTATGAGCTCAACTTCCCCTCCAAACTCGCCCTGAGTGAGCGCATCATTTTTCCAGTCTCTCCCAATGAGAGCAACGGCATCGAGGACGCTCGCTTCGTTCGTTTTGTCGACGATGACGGGTCGGTCATGTATTGCGCCACCTACACCGCCTACAACGGACGAACCATCCTGCCGCAGTTCATCGAGACGCAGGACTTCCTCCACTTCCGTGTGCTGACCCTCAATGGAAGCGCCGTGCAGAACAAGGGCATGGCGCTGTTCCCCCGGCGCATCAACGGCCGCTATGCCATGCTTTCCCGGCAGGATGACGAGAACCTCTTCATCATGTTTTCCGACAACCCGCATCACTGGAGCGATCCGCAGGTCATCCTGCGCCCGGTCGAGACTTGGGAATCCGTCAAGATCGGCAACTGCGGATCACCCATCGAGACCGAAGCCGGCTGGCTGGTCATCACCCATGGCGTCGGCCCCATGCGCAAGTATTGCATCGGCGCCGCCCTGCTGGATCTGAACGATCCCACCATCGTCTTGGGACGCCTGCGCAAGCCACTCCTCTCTCCGGAAGGCAACGAGCGCGAAGGCTATGTGCCCAACGTCGTTTACAGTTGCGGCGCACTGCTCCACGGCCGCGAACTCATCCTTCCCTACGCCATGAGCGACACAGCATCCGCCATCGTCAGCCTGTCGTTGGATGAGCTGCTGACGGTGTTGCGGGAGGGCATGCAGAAAAAGTAACCGTCACGCGCCCCGTAGATGCTTCCGTATCCAGGATGGCTTCCGGCGGCAATCCACGATGGCGCGAACTTTCACGATGGCATCCTCGACCGTGTAGAAGATGGCGAATGGAAACCGTTTCGACAACGCTCGGTGATAATGGCGATATGGCTTGGAGTGCAGACCGCCGAAGATCACCAAACTGTCGATGTCAGTGTAGAGATTTGACAGGAAGTAGTCGCCCAAACCGGCTTCGCGATCCTCGTAGAAACGATAGCCTTCAATGAGATCTGCCTTCGCGAGGTCGAGAATCTGAATCTTCATTTCACCGCCACAAGAATTTCTTGCTTGGCGACTTCCCAGTCGATGTACTTGGCCGTGCCCGCGTCGATCTGAGCTTCGCGCTCGTCGAGCGTCTCCTGATGCCATTGGGAAACAGGCAATACAGCTTCGGATTGAGAGAGGTCATCCCAAAGAGCTTCCATCACGAAGAGCTTTTCCTTCAATGGCAGTTGGTGAAGGGTGTCGAGCGCAATCATGATGAATGGTAAGCAATAACCGCGACGATGCAATGGATTTAGCGGACTCTCTAGCGCCGGCATGAGCGCACCCCGCGCCAGTTCATCATCGTGCGGATAGCGCACTTTGAAAGTCAAAACGCGGACGGCCTTTCGACCATCCGCGTTTTGTGATTGATGAGAATGCGGACAAGAATGTCCGCGCTTCCTTAATTTAATAGCGATAGTGCTCCGCCTTGTAAGGTCCTTCCACCGGCACACCGATGTAGTCAGCTTGTTCCTGCGTGAGCTTGGTGAGCTTGACGCCAATTTTGCCTAGGTGAAGTCTGGCGACTTCTTCGTCGAGCTTCTTCGGCAGGACGGTGACACCGATCTTGCGGGAGTCTTTCGTGGCCCAGAGTTCGATCTGCGCGAGCGTCTGATTGGTGAAGCTGTTGCTCATGACGAAGCTCGGGTGGCCGGTGGCGCAGCCGAGGTTCACAAGACAGCCTTCAGCCAGCATGTAGATGCTGTTGCCTTTTGAGAAGGTGTATTTGTCCACCTGCGGTTTGATGTTGAGCTTCTTGATGCCGGCGAGTTTCTCCAGTTTGTCCACTTGGATCTCGTTGTCGAAGTGACCGATGTTGCAGACGATGGCCTGATCTTTCATCTTTTCCATGTGCTCTACGCGGATGATGTCCTTGTTGCCCGTGGTGGTGACATAGATGTCGCCCGTGCCGAGGGTGTCTTCGATGGGCATGACGCGATAACCTTCCATCGCGGCCTGAAGAGCGCAGACGGGATCGATTTCGGTGACGATAACCTGGGCACCCATGCCACGGAGAGCGGCGGCGCAGCCTTTGCCGACATCGCCGTATCCGCAGACGACGCCGACTTTGCCAGCGATCATGACGTCGGTGGCGCGCTTGATGCCGTCGAGCAAGGATTCGCGGCAGCCGTAGAGGTTGTCGAACTTGGCCTTGGTGACGCTGTCGTTGACGTTGATGGCTGGAAACAGGAGCTTGCCTGCATTCGCCATTTCATAGAGGCGATGGACACCAGTGGTCGTCTCTTCGGAGACGCCCTTCAATTCCTTGAGGATCTCATGGAAAATACCGGGCTGCTCTTTGCCAATCTTCTTGAGCAAGTCTTTGATGACTTTCACCTCATGATTGTCGCTCTCGGAGTCGACCCACTTGTCGCCGTTCTCCATTTCGTAACCTTTGTGGATGAAGAGCGTCACGTCGCCACCGTCATCGACGATGAGCTGCGGACCTTTATTGCCAGGAAAGATGATGGCCTTCCAGGTGCAGTCCCAGTATTCCTCAAGCGACTCGCCCTTCCAGGCGAACACCGGTGTGCCGCTGGCTGCAATCGCGGCGGCAGCGTGGTCTTGAGTGGAGAAGATATTGCACGAAGCCCAGCGCACGTCGGCACCGAGTTCCTTGAGCGTCTCGATGAGCACGCCGGTCTGAATCGTCATGTGCAACGAGCCGGTGATGCGCACGCCTTGGAGTGGTTTCTTAGGGCCGTATTTTTCGCGCGTGGCGACGAGCCCGGGCATTTCGTGCTCGGCGATGTCGAGTTCCTTGCGGCCGAAGTCGGCCAGGGTGATGTCTTTAACTTTGTAGTCGGTCATGGTGCGGGTGCTCATAGAGATTTAAGATTTAAGATTTAAGATGGAGGTTAGTCATTGGGGAGAGAGCGGATCAAGCCTTGAAGCATGGCTCCGATCTCTTTGAGTTCGATGATGAGGTTGTTGGCTGTTTCTGGTGGGATGATGCTGGCTTTGATGCCAAGATAAAATTGTGTTCTTAGTTCACCAGCGGAGCCTTTGGCAATTCGGAGGAAGCGGGCAAATTCTTTGTCGCCGTCACGTTCCGCGCCCTCAGCAATGTTGGATGGGATTGATATGGCCGCGCGGGCCATCTGGTCTTTGAGTGAATAAAGTTTAATGTTTTCGACGAGCTTCAAAACTTCGACTGCAAGGCGTGCTGATCGTTTCCAGACTTCAAGATCTTCGAATTGATGTTTGGGCATCTTGTTTCTTGAATCTTAAAGTCTTGAATCTAGCAGCCTGCGGCTTTGCGCAGCGCGGCCGCCTTGTTGATGTTTTCCCAGGTCAGATCGGCGTCATTTTTGCCGAAGTGACCATAGTTGGTGGTCTTGGAGTAGATCGGTCGGAGCAGGTTGAGGTGCTTCACGATGTCCGCTGGCTTGAAGGAGAAGACCTTGTTCACGGCTCCAACGATGGCGTCCTCGGAGAAGTGGTTCGTGCCGAAGGTGTCCACGTGGACACTGACGGGATTCGGATGGCCGATGGCATAGGCAAATTGCACTTCGCATTTGTCCGCGAGTCCGGCAGCCACCACGTTCTTGGCAACCCAGCGACCCATGTAGGCGGCGCTGCGATCCACTTTGCTCGGGTCTTTGCCGGAGAAGGCGCCACCACCGTGACGACCCATGCCGCCGTAGCTGTCCACGATGATCTTGCGACCCGTGAGACCGGTATCGCCCTGTGGTCCGCCTATCACGAACTTGCCAGTCGGGTTGATGAGGAACTCGGTGTCCTTGGTGAGCATACTCTTCGGCAGCACTTTCTTGATGACCTGCTCGATGCAGAATTTCTCAATCTCAGCATGAAGGACGTTAGCCGTGTGCTGGGTCGAGATGACCACGTTCACAATGCGCGTGGGCTTGCCATCTACATATTCGACGGATACCTGGCTCTTGGCATCGGGGCGCAGCCACTTCGCCGCTTTGCCTGCCTTGCGGATGCGCGTCAGTTCACGACCGAGACGATGCGCGAACATGATCGGTGCCGGCATCAGCTCGGGAGTTTCATTGCAGGCATAACCGAACATCAAGCCCTGGTCGCCCGCGCCCTGTTCGGCGGTTTTTTTGCCTTCAGCTTTCTTCGCGTCCACGCCCTGCGCAATGTCGGGCGACTGCGCAGTGATGATGTTCATCACAAAAACTTTGTCGGCGTGGAAAACATCGTCGTCGTTCACATAGCCGATCTCACGGATGGCATCGCGGAC
>JANNQW010000248.1:0-2706 GCA_031400955.1 Verrucomicrobiota bacterium | reverse complement strand
CAACGGTCTGGTCTATTTTGGCCGGATGCTCGATAAAATTCGATTGCAGGCAGTAGGCAAACTGCCAGAAGGCTGGCAAGGTCAACTCGGCGCAGTGGCCAAAGGAAGTTTCGACTGGCGTTGCTGTGAGTTGCTGAAAATCGATTACGCCGCGCTCGAAGGAGAAACTCTTAAAGGCGGCAGTGATCAGGAGTTGCTGGCCTGGGCCTATAAAAATGGTCGCCAACCCAGCGACGACGAAATCGAAATCTGGAATGCGTTCATGATCAAACGCGGCTGGCGCGATGCAGGAACGCAACGCCTGCACGAGCGTCTGGCGGAGATCGGCCTGCCACCGAGCGCGGCGCAGACCATGTTTGAATTTATCGATATCGACGAAGGACGAGCGAAATAGTAGCTTAGCCATCCTAGCTGAGTGTCCGACGGGCTTCCAGCCTGTCGTCTTCTCTCGATTCAAACAAGATGCTTGAAACACACACAGGCTGGAAGCTCGTGTTACTCTCGTTGTAAAACAGTCCACTAAGAGTCTTTCACGCCAGCAACCAAGGCTTGCAGCGAGGATTTGGCGTCGCCAAATAACATGCGGCAGTTGTCGCGGAAGAAGAGATGGTTCTCAATGCCGGCGAAGCCCTTGCCCATCGAGCGCTTCAGGACAATCACGGTGCGCGCTTTCTCGGCCTCAATGATCGGCATCCCGAAAATCGGACTCGACTTGTCCTCGTGCGCGGCAGGATTTACCACGTCATTCGCCCCAACGACTAGGCAGACATCCACTCGGTCCATCTGCGGATTGATCGCCTCCATCTCCACAAGCTGGTCATAGGGCACGCTGGCTTCGGCGAGCAGGACGTTCATGTGCCCCGGCATTCGGCCCGCAACGGGATGGATGGCATAACTGACCTCGACCCCGCGCTTGCCAAGTTCATCCGCTAGTTCGCGAACCTGATGTTGAGCCTGCGCGACCGCGAGTCCGTAGCCCGGCACGATCACCACGTGCTGGGCGATGCTCATCAGCAATGCGGCTTCATCGGACTGGACGGGTTTCACCGTGCCGCCGACATCAGCCGCGCCCGTGCCGATATTCACCGCCTTGCCAAAGGCGCCGAACAAGACATTCGTCACCGGACGGTTCATAGCCCGGCACATAAAAAGCGTAAGCAACGTGCCAGAAGAACCAACCAGCGTGCCGGCGATGATCATGGCGATGTTGGAGATGGCAAAGCCGTCCGCAGCCACCGCGAGTCCGGTGAATGAATTAAGTAACGAGATAACCACCGGCATGTCCGCTCCGCCGATAGGCAGAACCATCAGCGCCCCAAATGCGAGGGCAAAGACAAGAAATCCGATCAAAGCTGCCGTCGCGTGCGTTGCTCCAGCAAGCTTCACGCCGATCGCGATCATGGCAATGAAGAGCGCTGCGTTGCCGAACTGCTGACCGGGATAGGTCAGCGGTTTTTCAAACTTTCCTTCCAGCTTCAAAAACGCGATGATGCTTCCTGAAAATGAAACCGCCCCAATCAACGCAGCAAACAGCATGGAAAGAGTGATCCACTCCGCGCGCGCTTCGCCACCTGCTTTGGCAAACTCCAACGAGGCCACCAACGCCGCCGCTCCACCACCCGCGCCATTGAACAACGCAACCATCTGCGGCATCGCCGTCATCTTCACCGAATACGCGCCGAAGGCACCGATGCCCAAGCCGACCAAGATGCCAATCACTATCAATGTCGCATTGATTCCCGACACCGCCGCACCCAGCGGTCCGTGCATTAGCGGCAGGGTCGCCAGCAAGGCGATGATCATGCCAGCTGCGGCCACGAGATTTCCCAGTCGCGCCGATTTCGGCGAGCCCAGCAGCTTGATGCCCACGATGAACAACACCGAGGCCACAAGAAAAGCGATCGCGGAAAGAGTGCTCATCATTTTCTGCGCTTGAACATTTGCAGCATGCGATCAGTGACCATGAATCCGCCAAACACATTCGCGGCCCCGAACACGACGGCCACGAATCCAGCGATACGCTCCAGCGCGCCATCAGCTCCGGCCAGCACCAGCATGCCGCCCAACAGAATGATGCCATGAATGGCATTAGTGCCGCTCATCAGCGGCGTGTGCAGCATCGCAGGCACCTTGAAGATCAGCTCGGTGCCGATAAAAATCGACAGCACAAAAATAAAGATGGTCAGGATTTCAACGCTCATTTGAGTTCAGGAAAGGCTTCCAGCCAGTTTTTCATTCACGATCTTGCCTTCATGCGTAACGAGACAGCCCTTGATGATCTCGTCATCCAGTCGCAGGACAAAGCGCCTCGCCTCGCGATCCCAGAACTCCTCGATCAGCGCGGTAGTGTTTGCGGAATACACCTGACTAGCGTGCGCTGGAACGCGACCTGCGAGATTCGCGATGCCTACGATCTTCACGCCACGGCGTTCTGTGATCTGATCCGGGACGACACCTTCCACGTTGCCTCCACTCTCGACCGCGAGATCCACCACCACGCTGCCGGGCCGCATGGCATCGAGCATTTCCGTCGTAACCAGAATGGGAGCACGTCGACCGAACACTTGCGCCGCGGTGATGACCACATCGGAGTCCGCGCAAACTTTCTTCATGGCCTCGCGCTGCCGTTGGATCTGCTCTTCGTTCAACGCCTTGGCGTAGCCGTCCTTGGTCTGCCCGGTCTCGCCCACGTCGATCTTCACAAAC
>JANNQW010000247.1:0-19125 GCA_031400955.1 Verrucomicrobiota bacterium | reverse complement strand
CGTGCGCAACGACGCCGAAGCGCTCATCCTCGAGATGCGCCTCATCAAGGACTTCCGCCCGAAATACAACATCAGCTTCAAGGACGACAAGCGCTACCTGCTCGTGAAAGTCCAGATGGCCGATCCCCTGCCCCGCTTCACATTGACGCGGATGAAGAAGGATGACGGCGCGCGCTACTTCGGCCCCTACGCGCACTCCTCCGCGCTGCGCACGACCTTGAACTGGATGAACCGCAACTTCGGCCTCCGCGTCTGCCGCCCGCTCCGGCCCGACGAGAACGATTACAAGCACTGCCACAACGACATCATCAAAAACTGCTCCGCTCCCTGCATCGCGCGCGTCAGCCAGGACGAATATCGCGAACGCATCGAACGGGCCTGCGATTTCCTCGGCGGCAAATCACGCGATCTCATCACCGCGTTGGAAACCGAGATGCAGAAGGTCGCCGCGAGGCTCGACTTCGAGCGCGCTGCGGAGCTGCGCGACATGATCGAGGATTTCAAGACCACGCTCAAACCCACGCGCAGCTTTGAGCGCGGCGCGAGCATGCGCGTGGCCAGCACCATCGATCCTGAAGCCGATCTCGCGGAGTTGCAGGAGGTTCTCGGGCTCGAACGCCCGCCGCTTGTGATGGAATGCTTCGACATCGCCAACATCGGCGAGGCGCATTGCGTGGCCAGCATGGTACGTTTCAAGAATGGAGTGCCCGACAACGCGAACTACCGCCGCTACCGGATCAAGATTGTCAGCGGCCAGAATGATTTTGCCTCGATGAGCGAGGTCGTGCGCCGTCGCTACTCACGCATCCTGCTGGAGGCCCGCGTTCAAATTGGCGAGGGAGATGCGGACGCGACGCAGGAAGACGTGCTGGAGGCTATGCGACGCCTGGAAGCATCCGAGAATCCAAAATCCAAAATCCAAAATCCAAAATTTGTCCGGCTTCCAGACTTAGTCATCGTCGATGGCGGCAAGGGCCAGCTTTCTGCGGCGATGCAGGAGTTGCAGCGACTCGGGCTGCATGATCTTCCGATCATTGGACTCGCCAAGGAACACGAAGAAATTTTCCGCCCAGAACGCAGCGAACCCATTGTGCTGAGCCATGACACAGGCGCATTGAAACTTCTCCAACGCATTCGCGACGAAGCACACCGCTGGGCCAACGGCTACCATCAACTCCTGCTCCAGCGCCGCGTGCAGGAAAGCATCCTCGATGACTGCCCCGGCGTCAGCCAGGCGCGCAAGACCGCGCTCTTGCGCGAATTTGGTTCCGTGGCCCGATTGCGGCGCGCCAGCACGGAGGAGATCGCCAAGGTGCCAGGTGTTGGAAAAGTGCTCGCACAGGAGATCGCGAATTTCTTGCGCGAGCGGTCGAATTGAATTCCACTCCCACATGCCCGACGAAGACCTCAACATTCCTTTGATCCAGAGCGCCGACGACCGCTACATGCGCGAGGCCTTGCGCCAGGCGAAGCGTGCGCTGGCTGCGGATGAAGTGCCCATCGGCGCGGTCATCGTGCATGGCGACCACGTCATCGCCCGGGCCTGGAACCAAGTGGAAACTTTAAAAGACGCAACCGCTCATGCGGAGATGATTGCGCTGACGCAAGCACAGTCCGCCATGGGCGACTGGCGGCTCAATGAATGCGATCTCTACGTCACGAAAGAACCATGCCCCATGTGCGCCGGTGCCATCATGCACTGTCGGGTCCGGCGCGTGATCTTCGGCTGCCCCGATCCCAAGGGCGGCGCGGCAGGCGGTATGTGGAATCTCCTGCAGTCGCCCAATCTGAACCATCGCAGCGAGATCACCTCCGGCGTGCTCGGTGAAGACTGCGTGCAGATGCTGAAAGCCTTCTTTAAGGAGGCCCGCGAACGCAAGTCCAACGGCGTAGATCACACGAAAGGCACTGCGGAAAACTAATATAACTGGTTTCACGCGACCGATTGTGACTTCGCAGACCGTAGCTTGAAAGGGAGCGCGGACACTCCTGTCCGCCACGTCCAACTTTGCGGCTGCGCCGCCTTGATATTTCATGGCGGGCAAGAGTGCCCGCGCTCCTTTCATCGAACGGAACTCCAAAGACGCCGCCGGTTGCTGCCTGCGTTCAATTTTTTTGCAGCAAATCCCCGTTGCCAAGACAGGTCCGGAGCCGTTACCATCTCGTCCGTGTCATCAAATAACCAATCCCGCTTCTGGCAGTCAGCCTCCGCTGCGCTCTCGCGTCGCATCAACCTCGGCTGGTGGCTGGAACGCTGGACGGTCTGGCTCATGGCGGCGGCCATCACTGGCTCGATAGCCGTGCTGCTGGTGCGTTGGATGCAGCCCGACCAATTGCGCTGGGTATGGATCACGCTTGCAGTGACCCTAAGTCTCGGCGGCCTGATCGCGTGGCTCGTCGAACGGCGACGTTTTGAATCACCCGATGCCGCGCGGGTGCGACTTGAGGATGCGCTGGGATTAAAGACGCGTCTCAGCGCAGCTGCGGTAGGCGTGGGAGAGTGGCCTGCCGAAGTGGAAAAAATCGAGTGGCCGGTGCACTGGCGCTGGCAACGACCGCTGGGGGTTCTGATCTTCACGATCGCGATGCTCCTGCTCTCCGCCTGGGTCCCGATGTCGGAAGGCGCGGCGTTTAAGAAACGTATCATCGAGAAGCCATCCGCGGTGAAAGATGTGGAGCAATGGGTGCAGGAGTTGCGCAAAGAAGAAGCGGTCGAAGAAAAATCCGCCGAGGAAGTGGACAAGAAAATCGCCGACCTCCTGAAAAGGCCTGCTGAAAACTGGTATGAACACGGCAGCCTCGAAGCCGCAGGCAATCTCAAAGAACAGACCGCCGCCGAGTTGCGCGAACTTGCGGAGAACCTCGCGGATGGCCAGCGTGCAGCCTCGGCCTTGCAGGCCATGGGCGACTCCGTGCCGCAGGCGGTAAAGGACTCTTTGGCCGCGGGACTTGAACAGGCGGCGTCCAATCTCGCGGCTGGCGGCATGAAACCGAACGAGCAATTGCTCCAGCAGTTGCAGAACATGAAACCGTCGGATTTGAAGGGAATGTCGAAGGAGCAAATGCAAAAGCTCGCCGAGCAATTGAAGAAAAACAGCGAGTCGCTCAGTAAATGTCTGGGAAATTGTGAGGGCTTCGATCCCTCCGGCATCCCCACAGCGGGCAAAGG
This sequence comes from Verrucomicrobiota bacterium, assembly GCA_031400955.1. Classification (GTDB taxonomy): domain Bacteria; phylum Verrucomicrobiota; class Verrucomicrobiia; order Verrucomicrobiales; family Verrucomicrobiaceae; genus VFKE01. Next base: position 15,956 of record JANNQW010000247.1, on the reverse strand, counting down.
AGACGGCAAGGAAGGTAAGAACGGCAAAGACGGCGACGGCGACCCCGGCACCGGAGGCATCAATCGCGGACGCGGCGATGCCGAAATGTTCTTCAAAAAGGATGAAACCAATCTGGCCACGAAAAAAACCGAGACCGTCCCCACGGAACTTGACGTTGAACGCGCCGCGCCCGCCGATGTGCTGGCCGTGACCGACGGAAAACACGACGTGGACAAGAACGCCTATCAAGGCGCGAAACAAGGCGGCGCAATCCAGAACGCCGGTGACGGCGGCAGCGCCGTCTGGCAGAATTCGCTCATGCCCGCGGAGCGGGAAGTGCTAAAGAGATATTTCAAATGACCCCAGCATCCCACCTCACCGAATCCGAAGCCAACTCTGCTGCTGAAAACATCTCCCGTCTGCGCGTCGCGTTGCAATCGGTTTTGTTCGGGCAGGACGAACTCATTAATCACGTCATCACCGGTCTGCTCGCTCGCGGGCATCTGCTTCTCGAAGGTCTGCCGGGTCTCGGCAAAACGGAACTCGTAAAAGGCCTGGCCAAGGCGCTCGATCTCCAGGCTAAGCGCATCCAGTTCACGCCGGACTTGCTGCCGGGCGATATCACGGGCAACCCGATGCTCCAAGATGTGGACGGCACGCGGCGCTTCGTGTTTCAGCCGGGACCGATCTTTGCCAACCTCGTGCTCGCGGATGAAATCAACCGCGCCTCGCCCAAGACACAATCAGCCTTGCTCGAAGCCATGCAGGAACGCCGCGTCACCGTGATGGGCGAATCCCATATTCTTCCCGCGCCGTTCTTCGTGCTGGCCACGCAAAATCCCATCGAACTCGAAGGCACCTATCCCCTTCCAGAAGCCCAGCTCGACCGCTTCCTTTTCAAGCTCGACGTGCGCACGAACGACGCCGCCACACTGGAGAAAATCGTGCTCAATCGCGAGATCGGCGAAGAGCCGGAGGTGCACCCAGTGATGAACGCGGAGCAATTCAATGCGTTGCTCGATCTCACCCGCCGAGTTTTCATGCCCCAGCCGGTGGCGAATTTCATCGCGCGACTCGTCAAGGCCACACACCCCGGCGAACCACACGCCGCCGGAGTGAAATACGGTGCCAGCCCGCGCGCCGCCCTGGCACTGGCCGCGGCATCAAAAGGACGCGCGCTGATGGAGAGGCGCCTCAATGCCAGCTTCGAAGATGTGCGCGCCGCCGCTCCCGCCGTGCTGCGCCATCGTCTATTGCTCGATTACGGTGCCAAACTCGAAGGCATGACGCCAGATCTGGTCGTAGCCCGCCTGCTGGAAAATGTCCCCGCCCAGGACAAACCGCTGCCCTCCAGCCTGGCGGCGGCAAAAATCTGAGCGACAGGAACTTAGTGACAGGTAATACTCCCAGCACACAATTTATGCGGCGAATTTTTCTTGGATGCATCTTTCTGGCGGGAAGCCTCACTTCATCACTTCAGGCTGCGGGAAAAAATCTCCCTTTCCCCACTGATTCCGCCAGCGGCGTGAAGATTGAAATTGCCAGCTGGCTCGACGCCTGTCCTCCCGGCGGCATGGCGTCATTCACTCTGAAGATCACCAATGGCAGCAACACGGCGCACGATTGGACGGTTACTGCGACAGACGGTTACAATGGCGGAACGACCACGTCGTTCAGCGTCAGCGTGCCCGCCGGTCGCACCGCTGAAGTCCCCTTCAGCGCGTCGACCGGTTTGCGTGATTCAGGTTCGAGCTACTACCGGATGATGAATTTCACCGTAACCGGCTACGGTGCGCTCGGATCTGCCGGACAGCTCCAGCAGCCGGACACTCTCTCGGGCGCCTCGCACTCGTCCACCACGCCATTTCTCGCGATGAGCTCACAGCTTTCGCTCAAGGGCTGGAGCGCGCTGAGCGACAAGTTCGCCAAACTCCCAGCCGCCGGCGGCAGCAGCAGCGGCATCGGGTTCGACGCCACGCAGGTGGATATGGCCAAAGCACCGGACGACTGGCGCGGATACAGCGGCTTGTCGCAGCTCTGGATGACCGACGGAGAATGGAGCGCGATGGGCGGAAGCGCGAAGGCCGCCATGCTGGAATGGGTCGCTCTGGGCGGAGTCATCATTTTGTTCGGCGATGATCTGAGCGACGCCAGGCTCTCCGGACTCAAGGTGCCTTCGCCGGACGCGAATGGTGCGCGACGAGTCGGCGCGGGAAGAATCTTGACGCAGATGTGGGATGGAAAAACTTTTCCCTTAGAATATGCATTCAAGCTCGCCACCAGCATGAGCTCGACGGGTGATCCACTGACAAAACAGCTTTCAAATTACGGCGGCGCCAAGTGGAAGCTGCGTGATGCCGTCGCCGCACCATCGCTTCGGGCGCTGCTGATTTTCGGCTTCATTGTGGTGTTCGGCGTCCTCGTGGGTCCGGTGAACCTCTACTGGCTCGCGGGTGCCAAACGCCGTCAGCGTCTATTCTGGACCACGCCGTTAATCTCGCTCGCCGGCAGCGCATCGCTTGTCGCGCTGATGATTTTGCAGGACGGAATGGGTGGCAGCGGTGCGCGGCGCGTGCTGGCCTTAATGCTGCCGGAGCAGAACAAGGTCGCCCTGGTGCAGGAGCAGATCAGCCGCACAGGCGTGCTGCTGGGCCGGTCATTTGCGATCGAGGAGCCGTCGTGGATGCAGCAAGTGTCACTCGACGCTTCATCCAGCAGCGGCTACAATCCCAGAGGCGAAATGGCCCGCCAGTTTCGTGAAAGCGACCAACTCACGCGCAGCGGCGACTGGTTCAACAACCGCGCGGTGCAGGCGCAGGTCATCAGTGCCGTCCGCCCCTCGCGCGGGCACATCGAGGTTTTTCCAGGCAGCGGCGACAACGATCCGCCCTCTATCGTCTCCAGCCTCGGTGCCACATTGGCTAACGTCTTCATCATTGACGACAAAAGCCGCTACTGGCGCGCCGAACAAATCGGAACCGGTGAAAAGAAAATCATGAAATCTTGCACCCAAGACGAATTCGCCAACTGGATTCAATCATCCGCACTCAAGGAAATGGGTCCCGCTACCAGCGCCATGCTCGGCGCCATCAACAGGCTGCCCGGCCACGCCTATGCCGAAAGCGCCGAGGCATCAAAGTTCGCCGTCAAGACACTCGGCTCCATTCGCTGGAATAACGAACGGGTCATCTTTGCCGGGCCGTATGTGAAACATTGAATGCCATGAGCGAAACCGAAATAAAAACTCCACCGCCGCTCCCGGAAAAACTTGTCGAAGTGCGGGGACTGCACCGCGCGTTCGACAAAGTTCATGCCGTGCAGGACTTGAGCTTTGAGATTCATCGCGGGCAGGTCGTCGGTTTCATCGGCGCGAATGGCGCGGGCAAGACCACCACCATGCGCATCATGGCCACTCTTGATTCGCCCAGCAGCGGCTCGGTGCTCGTCGGAGGCGAGGACGTCATGCAGCATCCTGAGCGCGTGCGGCGGCTCATCGGCTGGATGCCAGACAGCTTCGGGACTTACTCCTATATGACGGTGTTCGAGTATCTCGATTTCTTCGCCCGCGCTTATGGGTTCAAAGCGAAGGAACGCGCAGAGCGAGTCAGCGATGTGATGGACTTCGCCGATCTGACACCGCTGGCTGAGCGGCCCATGAACAAGCTGAGTAAAGGCATGGGCCAGCGACTCTGCTTCGGCCGGATGCTGCTGCCCGATCCGGAGTTCATGATCCTCGATGAGCCCGCCGCGGGCCTCGATCCCAAGGCGCGCATGGAGTTTAAAAATCTTGTGCGCATCCTCGCCCAGCGCGGCAAGACGCTGTTCATCAGCAGTCATATCCTCAGCGAACTCGGCGAGATGTGCGACACGCTGCTGTTTATCGATGCCGGGAAAATCGTCTACCACGGTGGCGCGGAGCAACTCCGGCGCGGTGATGGCAACGGTGTCGATGGCAAAGCGCAGATCGTGGTTGATGTCGCCGTCGCCGGTGATCCGCAAGCGCCCGCGCTGTGGGCCGCGATGAACCCTGGCTGGAAACTGTTGGAACAAAAGCGCGACGGCGCGCGCCTAGCCCTGGCCGCATCAGACTCCGCCGAACTCGCCGCCGGCCTGCGCAAGATGATTCTCGATGGTGTTCAAGTGATCGAGTTCCACCGTGAGGAGAGGAAGCTGGAAGATGCGTTTGTCGATATGATCAAGAAGATTCAGTGAACAAATGATATCCTCCGCTTCAGCATTCCCAGCCGCCCCCGATTTCTCCGACTGGCTGAACCCTCTGCTAGTGAAAGAGCTGCGGCAGGGATTACGCAACCGGGTGTTCGTGTCCGCTTTTCTGCTGGTGCATGTTTTCGTCGCCATCACCATTGGTTTTGAGACGCTGTCCATCGGCTTCAGCGGGGAGCAGACGAGGAGTGAAGACTGGATGGCCATGCAAGGGGCGGCTGAAGTTTTGTTCGTCTGCATCCTGCTGCCCATGCGCGCGCTGACGGCGACGGAGGACGAAGTGCGCGCCAGCGCAACTGACCTGCTGCGGCTGGCTAACTTTGATGCCAGCGCGGTGATCTTCGGAAAATGGAAAACCCAACTGCTGCTGAGCACGGTGCTACTGGTGTCGCTCGCGCCTTATCATTTTCTCCGATTTTACGTTGGTGGCGCGGACGTGCTCTCGCAGGCGCTGGCGCTGCTCTGGGCCTGGTCGGAATCGGCGATGCTGTCGGCACTCTGTCTTTGTCTCTCCACTGTGCGGGTTTGGGCGCGGTGCATTTGGATCGCGGTGCTGCTCATTCCGCTCTGGATCACGCTGGTCCCGCCAGGCCTGCTTCTATTCGGACATGTCGATGGCAGCGGGATCGCTGTCGCGCTCATCGTCTGGAGCGTCGTCTGGTTCGGTGCGACCATGTTTTTTCTCACGCTCGCGATCAGCGGGTTCGACACCCAGATGCGCTATAGCCACCTTTCTGACTAAACCGTTCAACATGATGAATTCTGCCACCACCATCCCCATTGGCTCCGCCGGAATCCCCAACGGCACTGACTTCGCCGACTGGCTCAGCCCGATCCTGGTCAAGGAATTGCGGCAGGGTCTGAAGTCGCGGGTGTTTACCGGATCATTCATCGTGATGCAGGTGGTGATGATCGTCACCATGGGTCTCCGGTTGCTGGATCAGGCGGGATCTGGAACCGGCAGTGGCGGCGAATTTGACTCATTTTTCTGGGCGATGCTGTGGCTACCGCTGCTGCTGCTGATGCCTGCGCGCGGGCTCCGCGCGTTGAGCGATGAATCACGAGAGAATACGTTTGACCTCGTGCAGCTCACGCGGATGACGGCGTTCCGTATTGCGTTTGGCAAATGGTTCGCGCTGGTCGCCCAGACTCTGCTACTGGTGGCGGCGCTGCTGCCGTATGCGGTGCTGCGTTATTACTTTGGCGGCGTGGATGTGCTGAACGACCTCGTCATCATCGCGTATATGCTGATGGCATCGATGGTGCTGACGGCCGGTGCGGTAACATTATCAGCCACACCACTGGCGGTGCGAATCATCGTGCTGGTCGGCGCGCTGCCCATGATGTCAATGGGAGGAAGCATGTTTTTCATGATGAGAGCATTCGGCGGAAGCACTCGCAGCTTTATATTTTCCTCCTCATCTTCCTACGACGGGCCGGGCTGGTGGCTGTTTCCCTGCATGACAGCGCTCTATGTTTTCATGCTGCTGGAATTTGCTGCATCAATGTTTGCACCGCTCTCCGAGAATCACCCGGCACGCAAGCGCGCCTTGGCGCTGCTGCTGGTCATCATTCTTCCTCTTGCCGCATGGCTCGGCGGGATTAATTGGCTCGCACCTCTAATGGGATTCTTCACCCCGCTGATCGGATGGGTGGTGGTGGGGGCGCTCTCGGAAAGAACCGTGGCGCTACCTGCGATCTATGCACCGTTCGCCCGACGCGGTTTTCTGGCGCGATGCGTTGGCCGCATCCTCTATCCAGGCTGGGCTACGGCAATTCCATTTCTGGCGCTGGTGCTCGGGCTCATCACCCTGGCTTTCGAATTTGTGCCCTACCGGCCTATCCCGCAGCCACAAGATAATCTCGACCCTCGCATGCTCTGGCCGATTTATTTTTTCGCCTTGATCTCGCCACTTCCATTGATGCTCATTTTCCCGCGTGTGAAGCAGCGCTTCTGGCTGTATGTGCTCATCCAGCTAGTTTTCGGGCTGCTCTTAGCTGCGGCAAGCATCGCGGCGGAGTCGCCGCTAGGAAAAAATCCGGGCGCGCTTTACTGGCTCGCTCCGTTCCCAAGCGCATCACTCATGGCCATCGTCTCACATGGTAACGATCCACTCGTGTATGAGTTTTTGATCAAGGTCACAACCGGCTGCGGCCTGGCCATGCTGGCCTTCATGGCCATCTATATTTTCCGTGAGTTCCGAGTCATCTCGCGACTGGAGCGTGTCGCATTGGAAGATACGCCCAACGTTGTAAAGTAAACTCGATTTCATGAACCTGGCCGTCATCCATCAGCGAATGAAAGCGGCCGCCTCAGTGGCGCGCCTGCCCTTGCGCGCAGGCCGGTGGACGGGCGTGACCGGCAACGTGATGGGACAGGGAACGGGCAGCTCGATTGATTTTCAAGATCAGCGCCAATACATGCCCGGCGATGATCCGCGCCACATCAACTGGCAGGCCTACGCCCGCAGCGGTCAATATACCATGAAGCTCTACCGGCAGGAAGTGACGCCACGGGTGGATCTCATCTTCGACACCAGCGGCTCCATGTTCCTCGACAAGAAAAAAACTGTCCGCACCTGGGAGCTGCTCTACTTCTGCCTCGAAAGCGCACTGCGACTCGGCGCCTCGCTCAAACTGCACACGCTGGGTGTCAATGCGGAGGAAACTCCCATCGACCGCGCACTGGCCTACGACTGGCCGGAGAATCCGCCGCCGGGCAAGCCGGATTTTCACGCACTGCTGCGACGTGTGCCCCTGCGCGCCGGATCGTTGCGCGTGCTGGTGAGCGATCTGCTGAGCGAGTCGCCGCCGGAACAGACCACCGCCATTTTGTCCGCGAGCCGGGGACGCGCCGTCCTGCTCGCGCCATTCAGCCGTGAAGAGGCGCGTCCGGACTGGCAGGGAAATATTGAGTTTGAAGATGCCGAAGTGCAGACGCGCGAGAAGCGCCGGGTGGAGCGCGATGTGCTCGACCGTTACCTGCGCGCCTATGAGAATCATTTTGCGATGTGGCGCGAGCAATGCGCACGGCACGGCATCGCTTTTGCACGCGTTCCGTGCGACCATGAATTCATCCCCGCATTGCGCACCGAAGCGGCGGGAGCAGGCGCGATTGAGTTGTAACCCTGAAAACGCAGTGACGGGTTTTGGACAGGCTTAACAAGATTATACAAGAATCGGTTACGGCGGGGCTTTCATTCACCCATTTTCCATTTTAGGGTAACTCCTTCGCTGCGTCACCACGCCACCTTCAGTCGGAACGGCGCCGGCTTGAAATTCACCGAGGCATGGCCGGCAAACTCGCCGTCGAGTTGAAACGCCGACTCCGGATCGCAGTCCACGCGAAACTCGCGCGCCTGGAGATAATCGAGATCGTCACACTGTTCGTATCCCGTGAAAGTGAGCGCGGTGATAAATTGCAAGACCTCGATGGCATGTTGCCGGTGGAAGATGATGAGATCGAGCAGGCCGTCGTCATTCTTTGCGTTACGGAAAACCGGCACCGGTCCGCCGTAGTGCCGGCCATTCCCGATCAACACCAACGAGCCATGCAAGGGCGGCCGCCCGTCAATGATGACGCTGAGCCGGGGCGGCTGTTTCCCCAGCATCTGAAGGCCGGTCATGATGTAGCTCAACGGGCCGAACTTTTTCTTCATCTCCCATGACGTTTGATGCACAATTTCCGCATCCAGCCCCACGCCCGCAAGTTGCACGAAGAAATGTCCGTTTGCCTGCCACAAGTCCACTTCGCGTAACTGACGGCGCGTGATGCGCTCCCAGCATTCTTCCAGCAGACCCGGCAGTCCCAGTTCGTGAGCGAAGACATTCATCGTCCCCGCGGGCAGCACGCCGAGCGCGGCATGATCTGCGATATCGGCAATGGTGAGGTTGTGCTGAACGATCCCGTTCACGGCCTCGTTCACCGTGCCGTCACCGCCGGCCGCCACGATGATTCTGTGTCCCTGCGCGGCAAGTTCGAATGCAAGCCGCTGCGTATCGCCGGGACATTGAGAGAAATGCAACTCTGACGCGGGCTGCAGGGCACGGATTCTTTCCGTAAGAATCGAGGCCCTGGTGCTGCGGGCTGCTGGGTTGAGGATGACGGGCACGGACATTGAGCAGGCATGTTTGACGGTGCTTCCTTAAGGGCAAGTAAAATTGCTGCGCATTGACAGCACGGCACCATGGAGGAACGTCGTCCACCCCATGCAGCATGTGACGCGTCCCGGAATTCGCAGGCGGATTGCTGCCGTTATTCTCGCCATCGCGACGCAGGCATCCGCCCAGGTCACTACGCGCAACGACACGGTGGGCCAATTGCTCAACCTTTGGTTCAACGAAGGCAGTGCTGCGGGACTCAGCCTGCTGACCTATGAGAACCGTGACGGCGGCCACTCGCTATTCAACACCGCTGAATGGCCGCAGCTCCACGTCTACGAACCTTCTGAGGAGGAAAAGAAACATGGGGCCGCGCCTGGGGCCGCCATGGCGGTGCGACCGCTCGCGCTCATCGGCAACGCATCCATGGCCGCCCCTGCCGACAGGGGTGGGAGCATCCCGCGTCTTTACGAGGCCAGTTCTGCCGGCATGAATTTCCTCACCAATCAATATTTAAACAACAATCTTTTCTTTTATCCGTCGCATCAGGATCACAAGGCAGGATGGAATGGCGTCGGGGGCTGGGGCGATCTTTATCCGGCCAATATCCCCTCGGTGGTCATCTCCCAAGGTTCTTCCGGCTCCGATCAGCCGTTCCTGCGCGCTTTCATCGCCGCCGCAGCCGCGCTTCCGCCCGACACCCAACGCCAGCTTATCTCGTCTCATATGCTGATGCCCGTGCTGCAGTCACTCTTCCGCCAGAGCAACAAACAGGTGCGCAAGGAAGAAGATTACTTCACCGGTGCCGCGCACCCGCCGGTGTTTCGAGCCGAGAACATTGATGAAGATCGCTTCGTCCGCAACGCTCACGGCCTCACTCCGTTCGCCATCCCGCCGCTGATGTTGCTCGCTGTAAAATCCGAAACGCCCGAGCCACAGAACGGACGTGATTTTTTTGAGCTCCCAACGATCGGCAGCGAAAAGCTCGCTGATTCACCCTGCGTGATCGCGCGCATCTTTCGTGGCAGCGCCTTCCGGCGCGAGATGACCGTGAGCGCGCATCGCACTGGAAATCTTGGCGGACACCCGCTTCAATTTCGCTGGACCCTGCTGCAGGGAGATGCCCGACGCGTGAGAATTGAGCCATCCGGTGACGGCACGGAGGCAAAAATTTCCGTTGCCTGGCATCCGGAAATCATCTCCGCCTCCGGCCTGGCATCGCATCGTGTGGATATTGGAGTCTTCGCCACCAACGGCCTAACGTGGTCCGCACCAGCTTTCATCACATTTTTCATGTTGCCGAATGAACTGCGCCAGTATCGGGACGATGGACGTCTCGAGGAAATCAATTATGAAACCGGAAACCCGCATCCCGGTCTCCCATCCTCCAACGACCTCCGCTGGCTCAATCTGGGTCACAAAATGTCGCCTGCCGACCACACGCCTGGAGGAAAACTCCTGCGCGAAGTTCTGCCTGATGCCGCCGCAAAAATGCTCCTCCGCGCCGCAGACGAGCTTTCCGTGAAACAGGAGCGCTTGCGCGATCTGAATGCTGACAGTAAAACAAAACCGCAGGCTGCTGCCGCGCTAAGCGAACTGGAGGCGAACCTGCGCCAGCGCGTGGATGCCACCATGCCGGACGGCAGAACGCTTCACGAAGCCGTTGAGAGCGCCTTCGTCAAGCTGGCGGAGAAACAGGATTTGTTTACAGCGAACCAGGATGCGATCTTCGCCGCCGCGAAAAACTCTGGAAACACCACGAACTTCATCGCCGCCCGGCAGCGGGCCATCGACTTTCGCGTGCTAGCTGGAGATGGACGCGGACATTTCGTCCTGGTGCACAAGCCAGACCAACTCACCAGAGGTGACATCGCCGTATTGCACGACTTCCACCTGAGTGTTCTGGCACTGGCCCTGTTTCCAGAGTTTCTTGAACGCTCCAGTAAGCCCGCGTGGGTGGACCCGAGACTCACGATGCCGAAAGCCTGGCGTGACCTGCACCACTATGACTCTGAGGGGCGCGGGATCGGCTGGACGCGCGTCACCAATGGTCGCGAATACGAGTTCGACGCGGACGGACGACTCCTTCCGGAAGGACGCGGAGGACGTGCGGTGCCAGTGAGATATTCACGTGACGACGCTACACCTCATCTGCTCTTTGCCCCGAAGTGACACCGCGACATTGCTTTTTCCCTTGTCTTCCGGCTTACTAGCCGCATTTTGTCCCTCAATCTTCCTCATCAAAACCAGCCAAGCCGATGCCGCAAAAAAGATCACACGGTGCCAGACGAAACAACTCCAGGCCAGCCGGGCGTCCCCGGTTTCGCTCCCAACCTGCTCCACCAGCACCTGCGTCCCAGGACAAAGAAGCTGCCATTGAACTCGACGGCACTGTCTCCGCCGTCCTCGCCGGCACCATGTTTCGCGTGAAGCTGCGCAATGGCCACGAAGTGCTGGCCCATATTTCCGGCAAGATGCGCAAACGGTTCATCCGTCTTGTCATCGGTGACAATGTCAGGCTGGAAATGTCCCCCTACGACGCGGACAAGGCGCGGATCGTTTTCCGACTGTGACGGAAGAGGTTTAAATGTTGAGAAGTTTAAATGTTGGAAAATTCCGACAGCGGAATTTTTGGGTCGCTCTCATCATCAACATTTAAACAATTAAACACTTCAACCCGCAGTTCATGGAATACTTCATCTCCAGCGCCGGAGAACGCACCGGCCCGCACTCGCAATTCAACATTATCGAGCGCATTCGCGACTGCACCCTCAAGGGTGATGAACTCGCCTGGCACATGGGATTGCCAGAATGGAAGCCACTGCGCGAACTGCACGAGTTCGGTGATTATTGGAAGCCGACGCCGGAGATCATCACTGAGGCCGAGCATGTGCGGCAGGTCGCGCGCATCGCACTAGACACCCCGCAACCGTGGCTGCGTTTTTGGGCGCGAGCCATGGATTACATCTGGTTTTCCATGCTATTTTCCATGCTCTTGAACTTGCTGCTACCGCAGACCTCTGCCTGGATACAAGAAGCCAGAGAGAACCTCATGCAGCGCCAGGCAGTCACGCCGGGCCAAACTCTGTTCCTCGTCCTGTTCCCATCCGCAATGTTCTTATTGTTCGTGCCACTGGAGGCACTCTGGCTCTCGCGCCGCGGCACCACACCAGGCAAGGCCCTGCTGCGCATCCATATCCGTCGCCTGGACGGATCACTGCCGAATTTTCATCAGGCGCTGCTGCGCTCCCTGCTTGTCTTCATGAAGGGCACATGCTTCTTCTTGTTTTTTCCATTCCCGCAATTGTTCATCATGTCCTGGTGCCGCATCCGCCTCGTCCAGTTGGGCGCCACTTCCTGGGATGAACAGACCAGCCTCCGCGTGGAACACGGCGAACCAGAACCATGGCGCTACTTGATCGTGGCCGTCATCGTCGGATTCATGGCACTGATGTTCGCTATTCTCGCCAACATGCAGAGCGCCGGCTTGACACCGCCCTTGCCGAAATAACCGTGCGATGCAAAGTCACGCCACCAGCATGGCCCGCGACCTCGTCTACTTCGATCTCGAAACCAAACGCACCGCCAATGATGTCGGCGGCTGGCACAACAAGCACGAGATGGGCATCTCCATCGCCGTCACCTTCAGCACCAAGATCGGCGAATATCGCATCTACACCGAAGACACCGTGCGCGAACTCATCGATCAGCTCCGCCGCGCGGATTTGGTCATCGGCTTCAACCATGTGCAGTTCGATTACGGCGTCCTGCGTGGTTCAGTCGTGCTCGAGTTCGCCGATCAGTTGGAGAACCTCGACCTGATGCTCGACCTCGAAAAAAAAATCGGCCATCGTCCGAAACTCGATGCCGTGGCCAGCGCCACGCTCGGCAGCGGCAAGACCGCCGATGGCCTAGATGCCATTCGCTGGTGGCAGCAAGCCACGCACGCGAAAGAAAAAGGAGACAAACAAATCTGGGCCGAACGCATCGGCGACATCGCGCTTTACTGCTGTCATGATGTCAGCGTCACCATGCGCGTCCATCAATACGGTTGCCAACATGGTCACATCAAATACTTAGATCGCAACCAGCGCGAACAGGTGATCCCAGTTGACTGGAAGCTTTAACGATAATCGAATGATAATTTTTTATTGATAAATTTAGGCCGCAAATCACCAGTCCTTCATCCCACCCCCTCTTTCCCATGGGCCAATTTTACGACGAAGAAAAAATCAAGGCGATGGAAAACTCCACCGCTTCACCGACAGATGCCACGTCAGCACCAACGCCAGGCACCCAGCCTCGTGCCGGCAAATTTTACGATGAAGCAAAAGTCACCGCCATGGAAGCGGGTTCCACGCCAATCGCGGCACGCACCCAGAACCTCGTCAAATTTGCACTCGTCGCTTTACTCGTCATAGCCGGCAGCGGCATGATCTGGTGGAAGATCGCCCACAACCCGGCCACGATGATTGTGGATATCAACAAGGCCAGCGTTGAACAACTTTCTTATTTGCCCGGCATTGGCGAAGCAAAGGCGAAGGACATCATCAAACACCGCCCCTATGCGTCGATTGAAGATCTGAAGAAGGTATCTGGCATCGGCGAGAAGACCTTCGAGAAGATGAAGCCGCGAGTGAAGGTGGAGTAACACTCGTGGCAAAGCCGCGCACGATTCCGTCTGGCGGATCAGTGATGATCAAGCCTTGCCGGCCTCCTGCGTGGCGGTGGGCTTGATTGCACCCTCGGGACCGTCGGGCCATTTCGCGCCTTCCTCGATCCAGCGTTTCACCAGTTCCACTTCCGGATTCGGTATCCGGTGGCCGGTGGGCGGCATGGCTTTCTTGTCGGGATCCGGCAGCGTCAGCGCGATATACAACTGGCTAGTGCCCGGCTGACCAGGCACGATGATCGGGCCCTTCTTACGGGGTTGCATGGCGAGCGCGCGATTTTCAAAACTCAGGTCGCCGAACATCGCGCCCGAATGATGGCAATTCACGCAGCGACTCTGCAACAGCGGTTTGATCTGAGTCACAAAATCCACCGGCCTCACTTCCGGCTTTTTTTGGCAGGACAATCCCAGCGCGAACGCTGCTAACAACACTAAAAGGAAGGGCAAACGGTTCATCTTCATGGAGCCTAGCCTAGGTGCCATTGGGTGCCCACGCAAATCCTGCGTGTTCCGAGGCGTTCATTGTGGGCTGCAGTCATAAAAGTCGTGCTTGACCTCGGGCGTCTTGCTGGCACTCAAAGAAGCCAGATTGCCATCATGCCCAAGTATCTCACCACCATCGGCCTCGAAGTTCATGCGCAGCTCAACACACGCAGCAAAATGTTTTGCTCCTGCGCTGTCGAATACGGCGCGGAGCCGAACACCCGCACCTGTCCGGTCTGCCTCGGGTTGCCCGGGGCACTGCCAGTGCTGAATCTTACGGCCATTGAGAAAACGATTCTGACGGGATTGATGCTCGACTGCCGCACGCCGGAAATCAGCAAGTGGGACCGGAAGAATTATTTCTATCCGGACATGCCCAAGAACTACCAGCTCACCCAGTTCGACCAGCCGCTCTGCATCGGCGGTGGCGTGCCGCTCTATGAGCTGTCATATCCCAAGGATGCGCAGAAGACGATCAAGAATCCCGGCAAGGTGGTCAAGCTCACGCGCATCCATCTTGAGGAAGACGTGGGCAAGAGCACTCACACCGGCGCTGGCACCCTGCTGGATTTCAACCGCGCCGGCACACCACTGATGGAAATCGTCAGCGATCCCGACATCGAAACGGCTGAGGAAGCCTTCGCCTACCTCAACAGCCTGCGTCAGATCCTTGTCTATGGCGGCGTCAGTGAGGCCGACATGGAGAAAGGTCAGATGCGTTGCGACGTGAACATCAGCGTGCGCCCCGAAGGCCAGAAGGAACTGGGCGCAAAAATCGAGCTGAAGAATCTCAACAGCGTCTCTGCCGTGCGCCGCGCCATCCATCATGAGGTTGTGCGCCAGACCGAATGCCTGAAACGCGGCGAAAAGCTCGTGCAAAGCACCCGCCGCTGGGACGATGACCGCGGCGAGACGCAGCTCATGCGCAACAAAGAAGACGCGCACGACTACCGCTACTTCCCCGATCCCGATCTGCTGCCCATCCGCACCGCGCCGATTCTCGAACGCGTCCGTGCCCAAAGGCCCGAACTGCCGCATGAGAAATGTGCGCGTTTCGTCAGTAACTACACCTTGAGTGCCTACGATGCCAATGTGCTTGCGAGCGACAAAGCACTGGCCACTTGGTTCGAGCAAGCGGTCGCCGCCGCCGAGAAAGTGCCCGCAAAGAAAATCGCCAATTGGGTTATTAACGAACTGCTCGGCCATCTCAACACGAACAACGCCACGTTGGCAGAATCCAAAGTAAGCCCACAAATGCTAGGTGAACTCGTCGCCGCTGTGGAATCTGGAAAGATCAGCAACAACCAGGCAAAAGAAGTTTTCGAGGAGATGTTCGCCACCGGAGAAACGCCCGCCGCGATCATCAAGACCAAGGGCTTCGAACAGGTCAGTGACAGCGGTGCCATTGAAAAACTCTGCGACGAAGTCATCGCCGCCAACCCTGCCAAAGTAGCAGAATTCAAAGCCGGCAACGACAAGGTTCTTAACTGGATGACCGGCCAGGTCATGAAAAGCAGCGGCGGCAAGGCCAATCCGAAGATGGTGGGTGATGTGCTGCGAGGAAAGATTGGGTGAGCTGGCCTTCGCGTTATCTCGACACCACCTGCTTGATGTCCATCAACTCTTTCAGTTCGTCGAAGTGGGCATCGTCACAGTAGAGCGTCAGATCATGACTTTTCGCGGTGGCAGCGATCCACAGATCGTTTTCAGGAATCAACTTGCCCTTGTCGGCCAGGAAGTTCTTGAGTGTAGCGAATGTTTTCGCGGTGGATTCATCTGGAAGGAGCACCACCGCCTCGCGCATGAACTCGCCTAGCTGCGCCACGGCACGCGGGTCGTCACCGGAGCGTTTCACCCCGTAGTGCAGCTCCCCAAGTGTAGTAAGTGGCACATACAATTCTTCCGCGCCAGCCAGTTCGGCCTTCACGGCCGCATCATTCTTGCGGAGATGCTTTACCACCACGCTAGTATCCAGTGCCAGGCTACCAGCCATGACTGTCAACGCGTTCGCATTCGGCTGCGGCGACGGCGAAAGCCTCGCCCTCCTTGCCGGCCAAGCTGCCCGCTGTTCGTTCCAGCATCGCCAGCCGCCGCTGACGACGGCCCTCGGCAAGTGCGTGGATGTAGCTGGCCGCGTCCTTCAACTCAGGCTCAGGAAGCCGACGCAAATCCGCGATGATGTCCGTCAAAGCATTCACGTATGGATTCTACCAGTATTGTAGCGGCAGCGCAACCGGCAGGATCAAACCGCGCAAAGAGAATATCGAGAGGCTGCGAAGTTCGCAATCGACGGCTGTTATGTGTAGGCCGTCTGTGTCAGACGGCGAAGCATGGAAACTGCGAAGTCAGGCCGTTTGAGGTGCTCTAGATTTCTGGACCAAGGACAAACCAACAAACTACAGTCCTTTTATGAGCCAGAGAACCTATCAGCGTTACACCTCGGAATTCAAGGAACAAGCCCTTGGCCTGCTTAGCTTGGGAAAGCCCGTCGCCGAC
>JANNQW010000246.1:0-5462 GCA_031400955.1 Verrucomicrobiota bacterium | reverse complement strand
TCGTAGGCTTCGACGCGCTGCTGCAAGGGATTGCCGGTGGAGTTGGCGACGTTCACTTTCTTTTCCTTGGGTGTGAGTTTCCAATAATGGCGCGTCACTTTCACTTCGAGTCCTGCGGCGGGAATGTGCTCCTCCATGGTGAACGCGGTGACCCACACGCTGGAATAGAGCGGGGCGTCGCCGGTCTTGCGCAGTTCGAGCGTGTGTTTGCCGCCGGTCAGGGCTTCGCCGCTGAGGACAAAGCGGTTGTCACCGTCAAACAAGGTGTCGCGGGTGAATTTCGCCTCGTGCTTCTTCACTCCATCAAGCACGAGTTCATAACTCACATCGAGGTTGTTCGAGGTCTCGCCGCTGGCACGCATGTAATCGGCGAGTGCCTCAATGCAGAGCGCGGTGTCGCGCGTGGAGTTCCAATAAGTGCCGTTGCGGCGGTTGTTCACGAGGAACTTGGCCACGCCGGATGCGGTCGCTCCTTTCGGATCCACCTTGCTGAGGAGCTTCAGATAAGTCGCGGTGGTTTCGAGGTCATTGCCATACCAGCGCCACCAATAATTGCCGCCAGGCAAGCGCAGGCGCGCGGTCTGGTTCTCGGAGTCCTTGACGAGGAACTGCTCGACGTTGCGCAGCAGCATGTCGCGCTGCTCCTTCTTGCCGAAGTGATCGAACGCGATGCCAAGCAGCGCCTTGGACTGCGTGCTCACGCTTTCGCGCTTCTCATACAGATAGGCGGCCATGTCCTTGTTCCAGTCGTCAGTCTCGGCCAGCACGGAGAAAACGAGCGCGTCCTCATTGTCCACGGTGTTCTTCCAGGGTTCTGTCTGCGTGCGGGCGTTGTTGAGTTTCTTCAATTCACGCTGCTGATATTGTTTCAGCCACGCGGTGCCGCGCGAGATGGTGTCATGCGGGATGGCGACGTTGTTTTTCTGCGCGACCATCAAGCCGCGCACGATGACTGCGGTCGTGTGGGGATAGGACTGCTCGCGCTCGCCGGAGAACCAGCCCCAGCCGCCGTCGCGATTCTGCATGTTCGCGAGTCGCTCGGTGCCGACGCGCACCATGTCGTTGAGCTTGGCTTCCTTGAAGATCGGATTCTTTTCAAAGTCGCGCGGTCTCTTGTTCTGCGGACGCTTGGCGATGTCGGCCAGTTTGAGTCCCATGTCATTCAACACCCCGCGGGTGATGACCGAGGGCAGGAAGCGGTTCAAAGTTTGCTCGGTGCAGCCATACGGATAATCCGCGAGATACGGCAGCGCATCCACCATGGCGGATGCGAGCGAAGGTGTGGCGCGAACTTCGAGCACGGTCTGTTCGGGGCGACGCAGTTCCGGCACGGTGAACTCGATCTTGCCCGTGCCCTGGTCGCCGCGCAGTGCGAGGCTCCACGATTCCGTGCGCAACATGCCATGCACATGCACCGGCAGCGAAAGCTCCATCGCGTCCGAGTCACCTTGCGCGAGCGCCTTGACGCGAATCTTGGCGGTGCCTTCGCGCAGCACCTTGGCGCGCCAGTCGATGCGCGTTTCTTCATTGGGTTTCACGGTGGCGGTGGCATCCGGTTTCACGCCGTCCATGAGCGCGAGGTTCTCACCTTCGAGTTCAAGTTTCACGGTGACGTGCTGTTCCTTGTCGAGGTAGTTATGCACGTTTGCCGAGAGCACGACTTCATCGCGCTCGACAAAGAAACGCGGCGCTTGCAAGCGCACGATGACATCTTTGCTCGTGATGAGTTCCGCGCTGCCTTCGCCGACGCGTGCGCCATCGCCCATGGCCCAGCTTCGCAGTTTCCAGGTGGTGAGATTGTCCGGCAGATCAAGCGTGACCTCGGCGGTGCCGTCGTCGCCAGTCTTGATGGAGGCGACCCACAGCGCGGTGTCGGCGAATGCGGAGCGGATCATGGGTTCGGGTGCGTTTGGCTCACTCGGTTCGCCGCCGGCCTGACCCGCGTCGTCTTTGTCGCCTTTTTTTTTGGACTCGGATTCCATTGACTTTGCTCTGGAAACAGGAGCGCCTGCAGCCAACGAAGCTCCGCTGAAGACGCTGCCAAAGCCGCCGCCCATGCCCATGCCGGTTCCTCCTCCAGCCAAGTATCCCGCGCTTATCGTGGTGATTCCGTTGTAAGTGTTCGCTCCAGTTAGCACTAGATTCCCTGATCCAAGTATGACGTGTGTCGTTCCATACATTTGAGGCCCATACATGCCGCCCAACGAATACAACCCCAGCGCATGCATGGGTGTTTCTCCCGGGTGCGTGAGATTTTCGCACCGCGCATTCCATTCCTCGATGGGCTGGAGATAGTGCTGACGTTTCCAGCCCCAGAAGTGTTTCTTGATGTCGGGCACGTTGGAGCCGCCGCTGATGTATTCGAGCGCCTTGTCATACATCGTGAGCACGGCGCTGCCGATGTAGGGCTTGCCGTCCTCGGTCGTGAGTTTGATTTTCACGGTCGCTTTCTCGCGCGGCTTGGCCTTGGCCACGGTCTCGACGCTGAGGTTCAAGATGCGCGACTGCGGTGGCACGGCGATTTCGCGCGTGAGATGATGCACGCGACCGTCGCTGATGGTGAAGGCCTCGATGAAGCGATTGGGCGCGTCCGCCAGTGTGACGGGCAGCGAGACAATGGTGCTCTTGCCATCGAGATGGAGAAAGCGCGGGGCACTGGTCTGGCCGTTCGATGCGCGCTCAAAGAGCACGACGTGGCTGTTGGCTCGTTCGGTGTTGATGAGGAGTTTGATCTCCTCGCCGATGGCGTATTCCTTGCGTTCGGTGATGAGTTCCAGCGCGCCGAAGCGGAACTGCCGGCCGTCGAAGCCTGCGCCGCGCACGACGAGCAACTGCGCGCCCTCGGCCGTGCGGTCCTGGGCGTCGGTGATGGTGCAGGCGATGCGATACTGTCCGGCCTCGCTCGCGCTGAGCTTCTGCATCGCGTGGCCGCCGGCGTCAGTCTGCACATCGGCGGAGAATACCTCGCGCTCGGTGGGTTTGCCTTCCTTGTCATAAGTGACTGCGAACAGATGCAGCTTTCCTTTGCCCGCGACGCCTTTGCCATCGGGCGTGAGCGTGTGGAACTGCGCCTCCATCGGGCCGCCGACTTCGTAGTAGCCGCGATCCAGCGCGACGAAGACCTTGAACGGTTCGCGCGCGGCGATGACGCTGCCGGAGCCGCTGATGGTGCGGCGTGATTCATCCGTGATGTCCGCGCTGATCGAATACTCGTGATCGAGGTCGCCGTGCTGCGCCTTGGCGGTGGCGGTATCAATCTCCACCTTCAATGTGCCGTCCGCGCCGATACGTTCTTCCTTTTCCATGACCAGCTCCGGCTGCTCCGGTTGCACGCGCCACCACGACCACACCGGGCCGAGGCAACCCCAGTGCTCCCAGCCTGGATACCACGGGCTGTCCGGCGCGAACCACCAGTAGCCGCGACCGTAAAGCCAGTCCCAGCGCGCGACGGGGAACCAGCGCGTGGTGTGCGTGGCGCGAGTGACTTTGTATTTCACCGTCGCGTTTGTGACCGGAGCGCCGAAGTAATATTTGGCCTTGATGGTGGCGGTGATCTTTCCACCGAGCGCGATGGGTTCCTTCGGTGCATCCACCGTGACCTCGAACTCGGGCTTCTTGTATTCCTCGACGCGGAACATGCCGAACCGGGATTCGCCACGGCTCTTCGACTTCGGATCACTGTAAGAATACAGGACGGAATAAACCCCGAGCGCGGCTTCCTTGGCCAGCTTCACTGAGCCGTCGAGTCCGCCGTAGTTGTCGAGCGTATGCTCCTCGTCGTAGATTTTCGTGCCGCGCTGATCCTTGATGATGAGCCAGAGTTTTTGTCCGGCGTTGCTGTTCGGCCCGTCCTGTTCGTAGGTCGTGTGGGCGCGCCATGCTTTGAACTTCACTTCCTGTTCGGGGCGATAGACGGGGCGATCGGTGATGAGGTAATCGTTGCCGCCGTGGTAAGAATTAGCATTCCATGCGCTCCACCAGACTCCGCTGAATCCGATGAAGGCCATGCGCCCTTCCTTCGTGGTGGCGAGGCCAAGCCACTGGTGGCTATTTTTATTTTGATCGGGCTTGTGCAACAGGACACCGTTCTTGTCGGTGCTGCCAGTGAAGGTTTCCGTGTGCGTCTCCTGATAGGGACGCTTGGTGCCTGTTTGATTTTTGTATTCCGTGCGGTAGCCGAGGAGTTCGACGATTGCGCCAGAGACGGGCGCGCCGGTTTGCGCATCGGCCACAAAATACATCACGCCCGTGCCAGTGGATTTGCGCACCAGTTTGGTGTCGGCCAGCCAGAGCATGATTTGGCAGCGATTGCCGCCGGTGGTTTGCGCCTCGATCCAATACGCGCCCGCAGCTTCGAGCGGGACAGAGACTTCCTCACGCTTTTCCTCGTGACCGGCAGCGGGTTCCAGCGCGACGCTCCATTTCGCGGCTTCCTCGCCGATGTATTTTTTGCGGTCCTTGTCGAGAAGGCGGTAGCCCAGATTGTTGATGTTAATGCGTTGCCAATCGGGATCGTGCGGTTCTCTTATCATGTAAGCCTTGAGGTCCGCGAGCAGCTTGGAAACGTTGACTCGCCGGGCGGTGAACTTGGTCTCCGTGGCATTGCGGAAGACAAAGCCGAGCGTGGGTTTTTGTCCCGCGACCTGCGAATCGGTGCCATCGAAGCGACCCCAGTTGTCGAGGATTTGCCTACGTCGATCATTCGCATTTTGTGTGAAATAGGCTTTCGGCCCCAGATCGACGATACGCTGCCAGTGTTCCGCAGCGCGGTCGAGTTGACGTCGATTTTCAAAGCACTGTGCGAGTCCGCCGAGCGCCTGGCCTGCGCGGATGATGTCCACTTTGTTGTCCGCGATGCCGGAGAGAAGTTTGATGTAGTTGAACTCGTCCGGCATGACGAAGCGCTTCGCGCCCGTGGCGAGGCGGGCGTAAGTTTCGTCATCCTTTAGTGTCTTCAAGACTTGGAAAGCATCGGCCAGTTCCTTCGGATCCGTGGCGCCTCCGCGTTGATGCCATTGCACCAGCGTTTGCTCGCCAATCTGGGCTTGCATAAACTGCGCGAAGGTCAGGCGCGCTTCGATGGCCGAGCGTTCGTCCGTCTTCTCCGCCTGCGCCAGCAACCAGCGCCAGCGCTCGCCATCGGTCTTGGCCGCCTCCCATGATTCAGGGAGGTGATGATAAACGGGCAGGCCGTCCGCGCCGACGGGCGTCGCGATGGTCTGCTGATGATAATAGCCTCGACCACGCCAGCCATAAGGATTTTGATTATCCGAGTCAACGCCGGAAAGATAATCCGGCGGTGTTTCAAGATCGGCCAGGGTCAGCAGCGTCGTGGCATCCACGCCGTTCAAGAAAAACATTGCGCAGTCGTTGAAGAATCGACCGCGATCCGAGGCTGACACATCGGGCGCGGCGAGCATTTTTTTCAAGGCGCGTTGCACGAAGCCGAGACCGCGCGCACG
>JANNQW010000245.1:0-4975 GCA_031400955.1 Verrucomicrobiota bacterium | reverse complement strand
GGCTCCCGATAGTAAATGGCGTAGGTTCCAAGGTTGCTTTTTTGGCGGCCAAAAATTGGCGTGGACCAGCAGGCTTGCAGGCCGTGGCTTAAGGCCAGCTCGCGGTAATCGGCCCAGAGCGGATCACTGGCGATGTCGGAGACTATAATCTGTCGCCTTGTATGTGCCGCCGTGCCACATGAGCCGACGGTGGGACCGATGGCGAGGCCGTCGATGGCTCGGTTGTAGGCTTCCGGGAGACTGGGTGCTGCCCCGTGCCGTAGGTGCGCGCCATCATCGTCCAGCAGGAGGACGGAACAGAGCGCGCTTCGCAACTGATTTTCCAAGCCGAGCATCAACCCGCACAACACCTCGTGAAGTGAGGAGTCGCTGCTGATCAGTTCCAAGGCGCCCTTTTCCCATGCCAAGAGCAGCTGCGCTTGCCGACGTTCGGTGATATTCTCCACGACGGAAGCTGCCCCGGTGAATATCCCGCTCTCGTCGATGAGCGGTGTGTTATACCATTCGCAGAGGATCGTGCTGCCGTCCTTGCACACGTTTTCGTTGGTGCTTCTCTCTCCGCCGATTTTTTTTACCAAGCCCTGCCAGATCTGGGACACGTGGGGCCGATATGCCTCTGGAATAATGAAGGAGGCATGTCGCCCGAGAGCTTCTTCACGGCTGTAACCGAAAATTGTCCCAGCCGCAGGGTTCCAACGGGTCACCCGAAAATCCACATCCCATTCGATGACGGCCAGCGGCGATTGCTCGAAATGCAGCCGCAGCTTTTGGTCGGCCTTCTTCAATGCTTCCTCAGCGTGTTTGCGCTCGGTGATGTCGTTTGCAAAGATGCGCACTGTCGCAGAGTCGGGCGACATGCAGATAAATTCATCGTATGAATGGCCCTTTAAAGTTACTTCTCGATGGATCGGAACGGCCTGTTTCAATTCCTCCCCTCTTACAAGGGAGTCTATGTCCTTGGGTAGAAAGAGCTTGGCGTCGAATTCGCCAGCCTGTTTGAGCGCGTTGTTCGCGGCAGTGTTGGCGTATTTTACGGTGCCCGATAAATTGAATTCAAGAATCGGGTTCGGATTAGAATTCGGGAAAGAGGCGAGGTGTTGGATTCTTTTTTCCGTCGCTTTGTGCGCAGTGATGTCGCTCAGGGTGACGCGCATAATCGGGTCGCCGCTTTCATCCGACGCAGTGGTGGCCGCCATCAGAGCCGGGAAAAGTGTGCCGTCGCCTTTCATTAGCCGCAGCTCACACGGCTGCGCTTCACCCGTCGCGAGGAGTTGTTTGCGCATCAGATAGTAACTGTCCGCATCTTCTTTCTGGATGAAGCGGGAGAACGGCTGCTTGACGAGATCACTCCGTGTCACGCCCAGCAGGGTGGCGGCGGTGAGGTTGGCTTGTAGGATCAGCCCCGACTCGTTGAGGGTGATATAACCCACCGGCGCGAGGTCGTAGAGGTCGAAGTAGCGTGCGCGGGAAACGTCCAGTTCCAGCTGCGCCTGGCGCAGTTCCTCGTTCTGCATCTGCAGCTCGATCTGATGCACCCGCAGTTCGTGGAGCATCTGCTCAATGGCTTCGGGCGAGAGTGTTTTGAGACTCTCTGGTGTCTGCGCCGATTTTTTCTGGAAGGCTGCTTCCGCCCGCGCGCGCAGTTCGGCGGCAGCAGGTGGTTGATCTTCGGGTTTCATTGGGTGCCTCCTTCGATCGCGCGTTCCGTGGTGGCGATGGCATACATCTGCCCGTCTTCGTTCAGCAGGGCGGTCGCGATCATCGAAATCTCCACCAACTTGCCCGACTTGGTCAGGCGTTGGGTGCGATAGGGTTCCAGGATTTCCGCACGACTGAGATGTTTCAATTTTTCGACCTCCTGCTCCCGCTGTGCTGGCGGGATGCAGTCACGCACGTTCATTTTTAGTGCCTCGGCTTCGCTCCAGCCATACATCCGCACCGCGCCCGGATTCCAGGCGAGGATGCGGCCTTCAATATCTTTTACGGTAATGGCATCGTGCGCATCGCGCACCACCACGGCGAGCCGGAGCAGCTCGTTGGCTTTCTGCAGCGCGTCCCGCGTCTTGACCATTTCGGTGATGTCCACAAACGAGATTACCACGCCTTCGATGACGTTTTCCAGCGTGCGATAGGGCTGGATGCGCATGGTGTAACTCTTGCCGTCGATGGTTTGCACCGGCACCTCTTTGGACACCAGCGTGTCCAGCACGGCCTGCACATCCGCCACCAGACAGCTGTAGCCGACTAGGTTCGAGACGATGTGCGCCACGGGCCGGCCCACGTCGGTGAGGATCAAGTTGATGATCGTGCTCGCGGCGGGGGTGAAGCGCAGGATGCGCAGTTGATGATCCACAAAAACGGTGCCGATGCCGGTGCCGGCCAGCAGATTGTTCATGTCGTTGTTGGCCCGCGACAGATCCACCACCTTGGTTTGCAGCTCGGTATTCACCGTGGCCAGCTCCTCATTGACCGACTGCAACTCTTCCTTGGAGGTCTCCAGTTCCTCGTGGGTGGATTGCAACTCCTCGTTCACCGACTGCATTTCCTCATTCGAGGATTTGAGTTCTTCGGTGGAACTCTCCAGCTCTTCATTGGTGCTTTGGAGGTATTCCTCCTTGGCGCGGAGTTCCGCTTTGAGCGCAGCGATGCGCGCCTCGGCATCCGGCGTCGTGGCCCCCGGCACAGCAACCTCCGCGGCCTGCTCAATGAGCACTTTTCCCGCCGCCGCTTCCTCCAGAATCACCAGATAGAGCGGCGAGTCCGGCGTCGCGCCCGGACCGGTGGTCACCGGGCGGATGGTCAGGTTGACGGTGGTGAAGTGGCCGTTGGTTTTTACGCGCAGACCGGGGCAGAGCACGGTGTCCTTGGTGCCCGCCGCTTTGTGCAGGGTCGTGGTGAGCTCGCGGCGCAAACCTTCGCGGGCCATCTTGAGGATGTTGTTGATGCCCGCCTCGCCCGGAGCCGGCTCCAGAAACATGCCGGTGCGGCCGTGCAGGTAGCAGATGTCGCCGTGAGCATTGACCAGCGCGCCCGCCGCGATGACCTGCGACAACAGTTCGTGTTCGGTCAACTCGCGCAGGGACTTTTGCCCAGGGCCGGCCGGTCGGGCTGTGCCGCGCGGGAGTGACGCATCCACGGCCGTCATGGGCGGCAGGAAGCGCCCGAGCGCCACACGCTGCACGCCGTGCAGATCTTCCTTGCGCCGATACAACTTCGCTTTGCGGTCGAGCACACTGAACAGCATGTCGAACTCACCGATGCCTTCGGACGTGCCGAGAAACAGCCAGCCGTCCGGTTTCAGCGCGTAGTGGAAAAGCGGGATCAGCTTCCGCTGCAACTCCGTGCCCATGTAGATGAGCAGATTGCGGCAAGTGATCAGATCGAGCTTGGAAAAGGGCGGATCTTTGATCACGTCCTGCTCGGAAAAAACCAGCAGGTCGCGGATGTTTTTGTGAATGCGGTAGGCGCTGCCGTCGGCCTCGGCTGTGAAAAAGCGCGCCAGTCGCTCGGGTGAAACATCGGCGGCGATGCTGGCCGGATAAAGACCGGCGCGGGCCGTGGCGATAGCCTGGCTGTCAATGTCAGTGGCGAAGATCTGCACGGTGTAACTTTGCTTGAGCGCCTCGATGCGTTCCACCAGCAGGATGGCGATGGAATAAGCCTCCTCGCCGGTGGAACAGCCCGCCGTCCAGACGCGGATCACGGCCCCCGCAGGCTTGCCGGCAAAGAGCTTGGGAATGACCTGATCCTCCAGCACCTGAAATGCCTCCGGGTCGCGGAAGAAATTCGTCACGCCAATCAGCAGATCGCGAAACAACGCTTCCACCTCGGCCGAGGTCTGCTGCAAATATTTGACGTAGCCATCAATCGCTTCGATCTGATGCACGGCCATGCGTCGCTCGATGCGGCGGTGGATGGTGCTCGGTTTGTATTGGGAAAAATTGTGGCCGGTCTGGGCGCGCAGCAGGATGAAGATTTTCTTCAGCGCGTTCTCGACCTTGGGCGCCGGTAGAGTGGTGGCGCGAGGAAGTTTGCCAAAGGCGTGCGCCGCATAGGCGATGAGTTGCGCGGGCATCTCGGCCGGTGGCAGTTCGTAATCCACCAGGCCGGTGGCGATGGCGCTGCGCGGCATGCCGTCGAACTCGGTGGAGGCGGTGTTCTGCGCCATGACCATGCCGCCCTCGCCCTTGATCGCGCGCACGCCCATCGTGCCGTCGCTGCCCGTGCCCGAAAGCACGATGCCGATGGCCCGCTCATGCTGATCGAGCGCGAGCGAGCGGAAGAAAAAATCAATCGGCAACCGCTGACCGCGCGGCTCAGACGGTTCGAGCAATTGCAGCGTGCCATTCAGGAACGCCATGTCGCGGCCCGGCGGGATGATGTAGGCGCAGTTCGGCTGCACCACCATGCCGTCCTCGACCTCAAAGACCGACATGCGCGTGTAGCGCCGGACGAGATCGGAGAGGATGCTCTTGTGGTCCGGAGCCAAGTGCTGCACTAGCACGAACGCCATGCCCGGATCAGTGTCCGCCGGCATCCCGGCAAAGAACGCCTCAAACGCCGCCAGCCCGCCGGCTGAAGCGCCGATGCCCACGACGGGGAAACTCTGCGGCGGAGACGCGACCGGTGCGGCGACCGTGGCCTGGATCATCGACTGCGATTGATGATTGCCCTTTTTCTTCTTACTCATTGTGGCTTGTTTTTTCAAGGTCGGCGACGCTACCAGAACCGATGCAGCAGCATAAAGTCGATAACCCGCATCTTATCTTCCACAATGAGAAAGTGAAACCACAAGCGGGGGAAATAGCTGAGATGATCCGCGCTATTTCCCTGATAAGGCGGTGCAGGGTAAGCGCTGGCGATGCGAATGGCTCTTGTGACTGTGAGCGCCTTGGTTGAAGGGTGAGCGCATGGAGGCATTTTTCAAGAAACTCGGTCGCACGGTATTGGAGCGGTGGAAGCGCGTGAATTTTTC
>JANNQW010000244.1:0-1793 GCA_031400955.1 Verrucomicrobiota bacterium | reverse complement strand
TTTCAGGAACCAGCGGCGGCTGAGGTCATCGCCGCGTTGATGAAGAAGATGAGAATGACAGTTCATGATTTGGTGATGGTTTCATCAAGATTGAGCAAGGCGCGGGCGATCACGGTCCAGGCAGCGCGTTCTTCTGGAGATCCGTTGCCGGATGGAGCAATGTCGGCAGCGATGAGTTCGCCCGCAGCCAGACGCTGCCGGGATTGTGTAAGCAAAGCCAGCAATTTTGCTAGCTCGGTATCCCGGGGGAAACGCGTGAGACAACGGCGGAACAAATGCGTGAGGCGGGCGTTGTCGTCAGCCGGCAGGGCCATGGCACGTTGGGCTAGAGCTTGGGCGGTTTCGACGAAGGCTTCATCATTGAGCAGCGTGAGCGATTGCAGCGGCGTATTGGAAAGGTCCCGCCGAGCGACGCAAGATTCTCCGCTGGGGGCATCGAAAGTGCTGGTGGCGGCGAAGGGGGCGCTGCGTTTCATAAAGGTGTAAAGCGCGCGGCGATAGCGGTCCTCACCTTTGCTGACATTCCATCCCGCACCGCCATAGGCTACCTCGGTGACGCTGGCGGGCTGGGGTGGCCGCACGGGTGGCCCGAACATTTTTGGTGAAAGCAGACCGCTGGCCTTGAGAGAAATGTCCCGCACCATTTCAGCTTCCACGCGGAAACGAGGCCCGCGTGCGAGCAGTCGATTCTGCGGATCGCGTGCCTGCAACTCCGGAGCGACTTGCGATTGCTGGCGATAGGTGGCACTGAGCACCAGCATGCGATTGAGTTTTTTCATGGACCAACCCTGTCTTTGAAATTCCAACGCCAGCCAGTCCAGCAGTTCAGGATGCGAGGGCAGTTCGCCCTGAAATCCGAAGTCGCCCAGGGTTCGCACCAAACCTGCGCCGAAGATCGCAGCCCAGGCGCGGTTCACAGTCACCCGTGAAGTGAGGGGATTTTCCGGGGCGACCAGCCACTTGGCAAAGGTCAGACGATTGCGGGGCATGTCCTTTGGCAGACTTGGAAGAAAAGCCGGAAACTCCGCCATGATCACTTGCTCTGGCTGCATGTATTCACCGCGGTGATGCAAGCGGGTCGTCCGTGGCTGGCCGGCGGGGCGCTCGCGCATGACCAGGGTTTCCTCGCCACGCGGCGGGGTGCGCAAGTCCCGGATTTTATTTACTTGTCCAGCGAGATTCGGCGCCGCCATTAAAAAGGCGGAGCGAAGTTGTTTTTCCTGATCCACGGTGAGCTTTAGCAACAGAAGAAGTTTTTCCACTTCTGAACTGATGGCCAGCGCTTCCAAGCCGGATTGTTTGTTGGTAAAAGAAATCCTGAAATGCCCCAGGGATGCCGAGTAGTGACGGCCAGATTGAAATTTGATCACCATGTCTCCGCCCGGCCACGGTTTTTCAAACACCAGCACGGCTGTGGAATTTTGCCCCGCCTTGTCAGCGCCGTTCCAGCCTGATTGCAGATTCGCGTCAGTCATCAGCCCGGACTTTCCCGCAGTGGCCGAGGACGCGCTCACTTTCCACTTTTGCTCCCCGGCCAGAACGGATAAATCGCCGATAAAGAATTCTCCACGCGGCCCTTCGTAGTAAGTCATGCCGGGGCCATTGTCCGGCAGACTGGGATGTGGAAGGGCTTCGATTTTGAGCGCAGTCAGTCCAGCGGGCAAATTGGCATAACGAAGTTCGTAATGATCTTCCTTGGTGGTGTCACCGCTGGCGAGGATGCTCTCGTCCGACTGCCAGGTCAGCGTGGGGGAATTGGTTTTCATATCGGCTGGCTTCGGAGCGGTCCAGGG
>JANNQW010000243.1:0-2517 GCA_031400955.1 Verrucomicrobiota bacterium | reverse complement strand
CAATGAGTGCGACCACTTCATTGGAAAACACCTGCGGCTGGGACAATTCAAAGGCATTCACCGGGCCAATGATGCCCGGCAGGATATAATCAGCTATCAAGCCCGCG
The DNA here is from genome assembly GCA_031400955.1 of Verrucomicrobiota bacterium. Lineage (GTDB taxonomy): Bacteria > Verrucomicrobiota > Verrucomicrobiia > Verrucomicrobiales > Verrucomicrobiaceae > VFKE01. Next base: position 2,410 of record JANNQW010000243.1, on the reverse strand, counting down.
CTTTTAACACCTTCAACCATTTCGTTCACGAACTGAGATTTACCCCCGGCGACGAGGACTTTTTGTTTTGGCACACCCGATGACGGCTTGGAAGTGTCGGGGTCAGACTCCTGCAACAGATGACAATCGAAGATGTAGTTCTGTAAATCCTGCTGAAGATAGGCACGAGAATTATGCTTCAAGATCAAGCGCATGTCGTCCAATGGCATCCTTGGAACATCAATGTGGCGCACCAGAGCGTCGTTGACGTTTGTGGTCAAACTCACCATACGAGACTTGGGTTCGATGGCTTGAGACACAGTCTTCAAATGTTCGGTCAACATTTCTGGCGGCATGGCCTTTTCGAAGATCGGGGCGTCGAGCAGCAAGTAACGAGACAGCACATAGACATCGCCATGCCGCTGCATGCTGACGGCTTTGGTCGTCCGCGTTCCAAGATCAATCGCGAGGATTTGATCCCGTTTCTTTGTTGACCCACTAAAAATAGCTGGCAGAGCCATGTGATTGATTCCTGTTAGTTGATTGTTCACGCTTCAATCCCGTCGCACAAACCTGAGCTTGCGATACGTAAATCAGCTTACGACACCAGGTAATAAGCAATTGGGTTGCCACACTACCGGGGCGACTACTAAGCATCCCCCGGTTGGGTGAATTTCTGCACTGCGCGTTCAATTGAACGGGTTCAAGGCTGCGAATGGCGAGTGAGAATGAATCCTTCAGGTCGTCCTGTTTCCATAGGTGGTACACCGCCTGTCTCAAACTATGAGAGGCAAAATGGAGGGGAGACTATCAATCCGGAACTACCCCGTGCCTCCGGGCGTGCCTGGCGAGATCGTATTCACACCTCTCGACGCTCGCGGCACGGTGGTCTTGCGCTATCGCACCGGCGATCTCGCGCAGGGCGGGCTCACCTGGGAAGCCTGTCCGCATTGTGGCCGGCGCAGCCCGCGCTTGATCGGGCCCATCGCGCGCGTCAGTGAACGGCGCGTGCTCAACCTCGACAAACTCAAGGGAACGCTGGTGGATTTCAATGTGCTGGAGCATCTGCTCGATGATCAGAAAAATGTCACTGCCTGGCAGATTGAACTGCGCAAACGTCATGATGATCCGCTGGAAATTGACGAAGTGTTTCTCCACATCACCGCCGAATCGGGAATCAGCGAAGGATTGATCCGGGAACAAATCGCGCGCCGATTCCATGAAGCCACCGAGCTGAGACCGAATGCCATCTTCTTCCATTCCCTACCGGAGATGCGTGAACGACTTGGCATCGGACGCCTGCTCAAGGAGGAAAAAATTGCTGATCATCGTGCAAAATCCGCCCAACCTTCACCACCCATTGCGGTGTCCAACCCAGAACAACACGCACACGCATGAACTCGAAGGAACATCTGGTAGTCGTCGCCGGGATTCGCACTCCGTTCTGCCGCGCAGGCACCGCGCTCGCCGGTCTTGATGCTGTCGAATTGGGACGTGCGGCAGTCACAGGGCTGCTGATCAAAACAGGCATCGATCCCGCACTGATTGACGAAACCATCATCGGCTGCGTAGCCCAACCGGCCAACGCACCGAACATCGCCCGCATCATTGCTCTGCGTTCCGGAATTCCCAAGGAACGCCCCGCCATGACCGTGCAGCGCAACTGCGCCTCCGGACTTCAGGCGATGACGACGGCTTATGAAAAACTCTCCGCCGGTCAGGGCGAAGTTTTCATGGTCGGCGGCGTAGAGAGCATGTCGCAGATGCCATTTCAGTTCCGGCATGAAGCGGCGTTGAAATTCGCCATGCTTTCCCGCGCTCGCGGAGTGTTCTCAAAAGCCAGGGCGCTTTCTGCCTTCCGTTTGCAAGATCTGATGCCGGTGATCACGCTCAAACTCGGCCTCACCGATCCCGTAGCCGCGCTCAACATGGGGGAAACAGCAGAACTGCTGGCACGCGAATACAAAGTTTCCCGCGACGCGCAGGATGCCTTTGCCGTGCGCTCCCATCTTCTGGCCATTGGGAGTCGCGCTGCCATCGCGGAAGAAATCACATCAGTCTACACCACTGGCCGGGATGTAATGGCAGTCACCGAGGACAATGGAGTGCGCGCAGATTCGTCACTCGAAAAACTCGCGAGGCTGCAGCCGATTTTCGATCCACTTATGGGCAGCGTGACTGCCGGTAATTCGTCACAGGTGAGCGACGGCGCGGTTGCGCTGCTCGTTTGCAGCGAGCGCAGAGCGGAGTCGCTCGGTCTCGAACCCCTGGGCCGCTTGGTGAGTCAAGCGTGGACCGGATGCGATCCGGCGCGCATGGGACTCGGACCTGTCACCGCCATCGCTGAAGCATTGCGTGCCGCAAGTTGGAAACTCGATGATGCCGACATCGTGGAGATCAACGAAGCCTTCGCCGCACAGGTGCTCGCCGT
>JANNQW010000242.1:0-17076 GCA_031400955.1 Verrucomicrobiota bacterium | reverse complement strand
AGAAAGCTGGAGAGGGTTCCGTCGTTGACCTGAGCCTGGCTGATGATGCGTTCCGGCAGCGCAATGAGCGGAGGGCAGTCCGTGGTGTTGTGCCGGGGCACGAGCAGTTGACGTTTTTCATCGAGAAGGTACAGGACCGCGCCGGCGGCTTCGACAGAACGTGCCGCGCCTTCGGTCATGAGCTTGTGAAGGCTGGGATCGGACTGGTTTTGGAGAATCGCGTCGCCCAGTCCCTGGAGCACTTCGAAAACGCGCCGCCGCCGCGCCGCGCGTTCCTTGTCTTCGTTGAGGAAGTTTTCCAGAGCCGTGCTCGCTGCTCGCGCGCGCTTCCAGACGACAAGGATCGCTCCCGCCATCACCGGCAGAAGTATCGCGGCAGCCATCATCAATCCCGTCATGCTGGCCGGGACACTAGCGCAACCGGTGGCGTCACGCAAAGACTACGCGCAGGCATTCAATCGACGGTGGGTGGCGCGGGACTGGGGCGCAGCTCTTGCTCGAGGAATTCAATCACATCACGAAAACGCGCAGCGTTTTCAGCATTTGCCTGGGTAAGGGCTTCGTGGGCAGCGAGCACCTGGGCGACCTGCTCTTCCTTGGGGCAGGGTGGTATTTCATCAGCGCAGTTGCTGAGCTCACTGGAGACCTGCTTGCGTTCGCTGCAGTATTTTGTGCCGTCGTGGTCCACGTCCAGGATATGGTCGAGGCCCAGGCTGGTGAGGAGTTGCTGGTTGCGTGAGTTGGCGTTGAGCACGCTAACCTCGCCGCTGCCGGAATCGCGAAGATTCAGGGCGGCGCCAGTAAGTGTCCCGAGAAACGTGCTGTCCATGATGGGGCAACGTTCCAGATCGACAACGAAGTGGCGCTCGCCTTTCTCGATCATGGTCTGGAAGCAATGCTTTACCTGCACACTGTTTTGAAAGGAGCCCTTGCCTTCCACGCGTATCCAGAAGAGCTGGCCGATATGGCCGACAAGGATGGGCGCTGGCGTGGTCATGACAATTAGGGTGTCTTTGATTGGATACGAAGGGGACTCAGTGGCGGACTGGCATAAAATAGCGTGTGCATCTGGTCAGACGCGCGCGCGGTTGGAACGTTCTAATCCCAGAGGTAGGATTTAGCCTCTGCGAGGACATCCTTCCCACGGACCAAGGTGGCCCGCCAGGAGGTCACGGCACCTCCGGTGACATACTCCTCGCCGTTTACTTCAAAGCAGGTGTTATTGTCCCGATTCACCTTGGTCACTTCTTTCTCCTGAACTTTTTTCGTCGTGCCGGTGTTTTGCTGGCGGTATTCCAAGCGGACCTTCACCGGCTGGCTGCGGTCGGTCGCCTTCCACATCAGAACATAGTAATGCCCATCGCGGGCAATATGTTCCTTTTTTGTAACCGCTCCATAAAGATAATATTTGCGCTCAAAGTGAATCGGTGGATCAACGCCTTGGATCTCATTGTCGCGGCTCAGCAGGTGGAAATATTTCACCTTGACGATCTGACCGCCGGGACCGCGGGGATTCGTGCTGCTGCAGGAGGCCATAGCCAGGCCGAGGGCGCCGACCGTAACGGCGCGGCACAGAGTGGTCAGGAAGCGCAAAATCATAAGCACGGCAGGATAGGGAAGCGAAGGCGCGCTGTCAACGACGCGAGAAGAAAAAGCGCGGGAATCAAGAAATGTGCCCGAGACTGGCCGACTGGTGCGGAATGGTGCAAGATGCCCGTCTCACTTCAATTGGATCGAGGATGAACGAACACCGCCACGCCTTCGCCGCCGTCCTGCTTGCAGGCGGGAAGTCATCACGCATGGGCACGGACAAGGCTCTGCTCGACTGGCAGGGTGTGCCGTTGTGGAGGGCGCAGCTTGGCAAGCTCATCGATCTCAACCCGTTCCGGCTGCTGCTTTCATGTCGCGAAGAGCAAAATCTGAAAAACGTGTTCGCCCAGTTCGTCTTCGATTCACCCGAAAATCCCGGACCGATGGGCGTGATCGTGCACTGTCTGGAGATGGTTCAGCTTCCACTGCTGGTGCTGGCGGTGGACATGCCAGCGATGACGGTGGATTTTCTGAGATCGATGCTCGATCAATGCGGCAATGCCGCAACTGGTCTGGTGTGCGCCCAGAGTTCCGGTCACGGAGTGCCCGGACCACTTTTCGAGCCGCTCTGCGCGGTGTATCCGCCGGGCGCGCTGGCGATGCTGCGGGAGTCTTTGCTGAAGAAAAATCACCGGATGCAGGATGCGGTCGCGGCGCTGGTGGCGGCGGAATTGATGCAGGCGCACCAGTTGCAAGCCAATGAACTTCCGCTTTTCTTCAACGCCAACACGCCGGAAGAATACACATGGACGATACCCTCGCCGCCCGCATCGAGCTGACGCGCCTTGATCGCGGCGTGCCGTCGCGCGCAGAGGATTTTGTGGCGCGCGAGGAGCCGCTGGAAATCCGCGTCGAGGGCCGCAGCATCGCCGTGGTCATGCGCACGCCGGGGCACGATGAGGAGCTGGTCGCTGGATTCCTGCTCACGGAGGGCGTGGTGAAGACCGCAGCGGATATTTTTGAGATTTCGCTTTGTCCGGCCACGACCGAAGGCGGGAACGTGATCGATGTCCTGCTCACAAGCGGCGTGAGTGTGAACTGGGATTCGCTGACGCGGCATGTTTTCGCCAGTAGCAGTTGCGGGGTGTGCGGGAAGGCAACACTCGACTCTGTATTTGCCAATTTTCCGCCGGTGACTTCATCGATTAAAGTTGCCACCACTTTGCTGCAAATGCTGCCGGGCAAACTCCGCACCGCCCAGGAAACATTTGCGCAAACCGGCGGACTGCACGCCACCGCGATCTTCGGCTGCGACGGAAAGCTGGTTGTGCTGCGCGAGGATGTGGGTCGGCACAACGCGCTGGACAAGGCGCTCGGTTACGCGTTGCGTGCGGGATTGCTGCCCTTGGAGGATCATATTCTCATGCTTAGTGGGCGGGTGTCGTTTGAGTTGATGCAGAAGGCGCTAGCCGGCGGCATTCCCATTGTGGCCGCGATCTCCGCGCCGAGCAGTCTGGCGGTGGATTTTGCGCAGGGCAGCGGGCAGACGTTGGTGGGCTTTCTTCGTGGCGATACGATGAATGTGTATGCGGTTGCGGAGCGGATCGGCGGCCCGGTAGCTGACGACGTGAGGAGGCACTAAAATGAATGTCTGCGGCGTGCTGGTTCTGTTGGCCCGGGAACGCAATTCCGAACTTCAGTGAACATAATACAAGCTGACTTCACGAAGTAGCGTAATCTACGTCATGCAACTCATCTCTGTCCTTTGCGGTTTTTTTGCCGCCATTTTCATGGTTCTCGGTCTCATCCCGCTCTTGGGCTGGATCAACTGGCTGGTGCTGCCGCTATGTGTCATCGGCGCGATTTTTGGCGTGTTCGGTAAAGAGCGCCGTCCTGGGCTGGTGATCAATCTCTTCGTCGCCGGCATCGCCGCCCTGCGGCTCTTCCTCGGTGGAGGAGTTTTTTGATGACACTCATGCCAGGGCCAGATTTTCCATCAAAGTCTTTTCACCATCACGCATGGGGACGATGCAATCAGCCCGAGGACGAAGATAATGATGTTCTTGAAGAAGCTTTTCAAGGCGTCAGCTGAATGGATGGCGCGATGGCATTTGCCGTTGCTGGCGGTTCATCTTCAAAAATCACTTTGATGCTGTTCAGCTTGTCATTGCGCCACTTGTCCTCCCGTAATAGAAATTTTGCGACGAAGTTGGCTACGGTTTTCCGGCATTCTTCTCGAGCCAGTTTGATGTGGCGGCTGTCCGAGGCCTGCTCATTAAGTGTGGGCGTCATGCTGCGCTCCAAGGCGGCAAGCTGTTCGTGTTTGTCGGACCGGGCCCAGCCACTTGCGGACTGTGTTTCCATCTTATCGGTATGAATGGCCGGAGGCAGGCTCGGCCTGATGCGTGGTGCATAAACGGTGCAGGTCGAACCGGCCTCTACGAGCTTCCAGGTGTCACCCAACTGCAAATGGTAGCGATAGGTCACAGGCACTCGAATCTGGGCAACGGACTCACCGAGGTAAATCCAACCCCAAGCTGTGTATTTCTTGTTGGCCCGATTGAAAGTCTCGACTGCATCCACCGTGGCCAGCTCCAAATTTCCCACCCCGGTGGAATGAATCTCCGGGATGCCTGATGTGAATCTCTCTGTCAATGTTTCCGTGGACAATGCACGGGTGACATTCCGAATTGTGAATACATAAGCACCCAGCGGGATTAGCGCGAGGACCACGATGGCGAGCGGCCAGCGGTATCGCGCGAGTGTGGTTGGCTGATTTTCCATACAGGGGGGCATTATCGCTAACATTAGAGAATGCCAAGATGAAACAGTCGCAAGAACTTGTTCTCGGAACAAAATCAAGAGCTGGATCCTTGCGGACAGTCAGTGATGGTAGCTGCACTTTGGTTCTTTACATAATCCGCTACCACAAGCCGAACGCCTGGCGGACGGCGCAGAGCATGTCACCCGTTTTGCTCGCGTAGGGACGCACCGGGTGCAGGATCTGCCAGCCGCGTTGTTTGCCGATCGCTTCCAGCGCAGCGTCCGGATGAATCAAGACGGCGTTCCCGGCAAACTCCAGTAGCGGCATATCCGCCGCACTGTCCGAGTAGCTCCATGAATCGCGCATGATCGCTTCGCTGGCATTGGCGACTTCCGGTATTTCCGCCTTCATGCGCGCAATCTTCACGGCGTGCTTGTTGTTCTCGCCGATGACACGTGGCATGAGCGGCATGGTTTCCGGAAGCTCGACGCGCGTGGCCATGCAGTGATCGAAGCCAAGGACGCGGGCGATTTCCCCTGCGTAGAAATCCGGGCTGGCTGTGTTCAAGATGATCGTGCGTCCGGCGGCGCGATGATTTTCGATGATGGCCAGCAGTTCGGGATACACTGCAGGTTTTACGATCTGTTCCGCGAACTGGGCGGCATAGGCCTGCAACTTTTCGCGCTTCATGCCGGCGAGGTGGTTCAAGAATGCGCGCTTTAATGTCACGGTGCGGACGAGATGCAGAGCTTTCAAGATCGCGACCGGCGCGAAGGTGAGGTGCATGGCGGTGCGCCATCGTTCGTGCTTGAGCACAAAATCACAAAACAGCACCTGCGTGTCGTAGGGCAGGAGTGTGTGGTCGAGATCGAAGAAGGCGAAGCCTTTCATGGCAGTTGGGTTTCTTGATTCTTGATTCTTGGTTTGCAAATAAAAACGCGACGTGTCACCACGCCGCGTTCAGACAGTTCAACGAAGAACCAGGAACCAGAAAACCAAGAACCGTTTACTCATAACTCGCCTGCGCGCCGCCGGTGGCGCGCTTCTTGATCCAGGGCATCATGCTGCGGAGACGGGCACCGGTCTTTTCGATCGGGTGCTTTTCACCAGCTTTGAGGAGGGCGTTGTATTTTTTGTAGCCGCCTTCGTATTCCTTGACCCATTCCTTGGCGAACTTGCCGCTCTGAATGTCCTTGAGCGCTTTCTTCATGCGGACCTTCACGCTCTTGTCGATGATCTTCGGGCCGACATGCACGTCGCCCCATTTGGCGGTTTCAGAGATGGAGAATCTCATGCCGGCGATGCCAGCCTCGTTCATGAGGTCGGCGATGAGCTTCAGCTCGTGGAGACACTCGAAGTAGGCCATCTCCGGCGAGTAGCCGGCTTCGACAAGGGTTTCAAATCCGGCCATGACCAACGCGGAAGCGCCACCACAGAGGACGGTCTGCTCGCCAAAGAGATCGGTTTCGGTTTCTTCTTTGAAGCTGGTTTCGAGAACGCCGGCGCGGGTGCCGCCAATGCCCTTTGCCCAGGCGAGTGCGATCTTCTTCGCGTCTTTGCCGGGGTTTTGGTAGATGGCGATCAGGCTCGGCACGCCTTTGCCCTCGGTGTATTGGCGGCGCACGATGTGGCCCGGGCCTTTGGGGGCGACGAGGATGACGTTGATGTCCTTCGCGGGAACGATGGTTTTGTAATGGATCGAGAAGCCGTGGCTGAAGAGCAGGGTCTTGCCCTTGGTGAGATGGGGCGCGATGTCCTTCTTATAGGCGGCGGGCTGTTTCGTGTCTGGCAGCGCGACAAAGATGACATCGGCTTTCTGCACAGCCTCGGCGGTGTCATAGACTTTGAACCCGCGCTGTTCGGCAACCTGGCGTGATTTGGAACCGGGATAGAGACCGATGATGACTTTGACGCCGCTTTCCTTGAGGTTGAGCGCGTGGGCGTGGCCTTGGGAACCGAAGCCGATGACGGCGCAGGTTTTACCTTTGAGTGGTGCGAGGCTGGCGTCTTTGTCAGTGTAGATTTTCGCGGGCATGTCGGTCTGGGTGTGGGTTGAAAAGGGCGCGCAGTGTGGGGCAGGGGCGGGGTGGCGTCAAATATGAAATGAGGTCCAAACCTTTTCTTTGACCGGTGATTGATGGCGGCTTACTATCCGCGCCCATTATGAAAAATTCCCTCCTGCTCATACCCGCCGCCTTGTTGGTCATCACCGCACTTCTGCCCGCGCAGGAGACTAAGCCCGCTGCGCCTGCGGCCCCGGCTCCACTCGATCCCGCAACGCTGCTCGATAAAGTCAGCTATTTCATCGGCACTGATGTCGCGCGTAACTTCCAGGAACAGTCGGTGGAGATCAAACTTGAGTCTTTCGTTGAAGGCTTGAAGACCACTCTTGAGAAGGGCCAGGCCAAATACACCCAGCAGGAACTTGGCGTTGCCATGAACCAGTTCTCCCAGCAGATGATCGCCAAGCAGCAGAAGGAAGCGGCCGAAGCCGGCGGCATGAACAAGGAAGCAGGCGAAAAATTCATTACGGACAATGGCAAGCGGAAAGGCGTCACCACCACGAAGAGCGGTCTGCAATACGAGGTTCTAAAAAAAGGCACCGGCAAAATGCCTGCAGCGACCGACACAGTCACCGTGCACTACCATGGCACGCTCGTAAACGGCAAGGTCTTCGACAGCTCAGTCGATCGCGGCGAGCCCGCATCGTTCCCTGTCAATGGCGTCATCCCCGGCTGGGTGGAAGCCCTCCAGCTCATGCCGGTGGGATCAAAGTGGAAGCTCGCCATCCCCGCCGCGCTGGCCTACGGCGAACGTGGTGCCGGCAGGGACATCGGACCGAACTCCGCGCTCGTCTTCGAGGTCGAGTTGCTGAGCATCGGTGCTAAACAATAAACGCGCGGGTCACCGCAGGTATTGATTGAGAATAGCAGTGGCTTGTCCGCTGCGCTCGCGCTACTCGTTTTTATGCTGCTCATGTTGCGCCGATGGCTTTGGATTGCCTGGAACCCGATGCGTGTTCTCTGGGCGTTCGTCATCATCACTTCCATCATTGTGCCTTGGCTGACGCGGAACCATCCCGTCCAGGCCCAGCGGGGCGAGTGGTATCCGTTCTCGAACTTCCCGATGTATTCGACATTCGAGCCTACGGCTTACTACGTCTATGTGACGGATGAGAACGACCAGCCCATCCAGCTCTGGCAGACGTTCGGCATCTGGCCATCGGCGGTGAAGAAAGGTTATGACGCGCTTCTGAAAACCGAGATCAAACGCCTGAAAAAAGAGGCTGAAAAGCAGGGCGGCAAATACTCCAAAAGAATCGTCCAAATGTCCGGTGAAGAATGCCGTCCCGCAGGCGATGCCATTCTGCGCCAGTATCGGGACTCCAGCCCCAACCAGAAGGAGGTCAAAAAGCACAAAGGCTTCCGGCTGCAACAAGTGGACATCACGCTCGAAAACGGAAAGATCGTGGAGAAAACCAAACGCGTGGGGGAAATCTGATGGACACCAACGCTGCACCATCATCCTCCCGCTCCGTCTGGCTCGCCCGTCTGCGCTCGTGGTTCGCCTGGGAGCCCATGCGCCACGCCGCATGGGAAATGTTTCTCTTCCGCGCCGGCATCGCTTGGTGCGCGTGGCCGCCTGTGTCCCGCCCGCTAACCTTCACCACGCAGCCCGCACCTCACGGGCTCGCCGTGTGGTTTGATGTCACCTTCTGCGGGAACCCGCAAATCATCGCCTGGCTCGCGCCGCTCGCAGCCGTCTGTCTGCTACTCTATGTCTTCAACGTCGCAGCAGTGTTAACGCTGGTGCTCCCGCTGACGCTGAGCTTCGCGATGGGCTCGCTCTTGAATTCACAAGGCGCGATCAATCATACCGTCCAGATCACCACGGTGGTGCTGCTTTCCCAATGGCTCGCCGCCTTGTGGTGCGCGACCCTGCGCCGTCGCCAGCCCCTTGCGCCCGGCACACTCACCAACGACCAGCTTGCCGCAGACTGGACGCGACAGGTTGTAATGTCCACGTATGTGGTCTCGGCCATCAGCAAGCTCATCGAGAGCGGCGGCCTCTGGTTCCGCGATACCCATTATTTCGGACTCCAGATCGTCAAATCGAGCGGCATGGCGAAATATGGCGACACCGGCCCGGGCAACGATGTGCAATGGCTGGCGCAATACATTATCGACCATCCCTGGGTGGCCACGATCCTGCTTGGCGCGGCGCTGCCCCTGGAATTGTTCGCCTTTCTCGGAGTGCTCAACCGCCGCATGGCCCTCTTTTTCGGACTCAGTCTTTTTGTCTTTCACAGCACCGTCACCGAGGTGATGCATCTTGACTTCGGATTTCACAAGACGCTGCTCCTCGTGCTCTTTATCAATCCAGTGTGGTGGATTTGGCGTGGGATAACAGCGCTGAGACGGAATTATGGAATGATTCGCTGACAATTCAGTGTGTTTTGCCTCGATTCATAATGTTCTCAAGCAGGCGCAGAACAAGCAGGCGCAGAAATGAAGATGCGAGACACACAATAATGTCGCAAATAATTCATTTCATGCACAAACTGACTCAACTCTTTGTGATACTCTTCGGCAGAGAAATTCACACTCCGACAAATGACTGTTGAATATTGTGTTTCGGAATATCACTGGGCGCGCTACAACTATGTCCTTGCTCGTCGCAGTGGAGACTTTCGCACGCGGCGTTATTACTACTTTTTAGTAGCGTGGCCAGTGGTCTGGATCGGGCTAGGCGCTTTTTCAGCATTCACAGCGCTATCCAATGGGGGATCGCTGATCTTTTTGTTAATTGGATTCATCTTCATCGTCTCTATGCTCAAAAATCTCTTCAAAATTAAATCGTATAATCGAGCAATTGAAGAGTCTTATCTTCCCCGCTTTCCCGACCGTGAACAAATTAAAGTCAGATTAGAGATTTCCAAAACAGGCATAAGTGAGCGCCAGGGCGATGTAGTTTTGTCGGCCAGATGGCCTGATATTGTCTCGATAAGTCTAGAGGAGGATTTGCTTATCATTTCGTTGAGGGGTTTGCGTAAAGTCATCATTCCACGCTCATCATTTGGATTTTCTGACATTGATCTGAAGGAGGTCCGAAATGCAATAGAGCAACTACGCAACACCGAAGGGCGCACAGAATTCATTCAAAACCGCGCCGAAAATGCAAATGGCTGCCACGATGGTCCACCCCGCTAGTGATGGAATGATTGAGATTGTCCGTCGGAAATTAACATTGCTTCATTCCATTCTTCCAATATTCCGGCCTTCCATTACTCACGGCCATCCATGCTTCTCGCCTTCAACAAACCCTTCGGCGTGCTCTCGCAGTTCACCAAGGAACACGAGTCGCACCGCACACTGGCGGAGTTCGGATTTCCGAAAAATGTTTATGCCATCGGACGACTGGACTCGGATTCAGAAGGCTTGATTTTGTTGAGCGATGAACCGGATTGGAATGCGCGACTGTTGCAACCAAAGCGCGGACACCAGCGTGTTTATCATGCGCAAGTAGAAGGAATGGCGGATGAAGCGGCGCTGCAAAAAATGCGCGGTGGCGTGAAACTTCCGGACTTCACCACTTTGCCTTGCGAGGCTCGATTGCTGGAGCCCGCGCCCGATCATCCGCCGCGCGTGCCACCGGTTCGCGAACGCAAGTCAATCCCAACTTCGTGGATCGAACTCACGCTCGTCGAGGGGAAAAATCGTCAAGTGCGGCGCATGACCGCCGCTGTGGGTTATCCCACGCTGCGGCTGATTCGTGTCGAGATCGGAAAGCTGGCGCTGCCGGATTTAAAACTTACTCCCGGCCAGTGGCGAGAACTGGACGGCGATGAACGGATGCAGGTCATGATCTAATCGGTCTGGTTCTTGCTCTTGTTCTCAGCAGATCGTGTTTCCACATTCTTTCGCGTTGGCGGTTGAAGCGCCGCGCCGCCGCGCTAGATTGACGACCCACTTTCAAACCTGATTTATATCATGCCTTTCGACACCCTTCGCACTTTTAAAACCGGCTCTTACTCAGACGGCAAGTTTTACTCCCTGCCCGAACTTGAGAAGCAGGGCATCGGCCCCATCTCGAAGCTTCCAGTGAGCATCCGCATCGTGCTGGAGTCGCTCCTGCGAAACTGTGATGGCAAGAAGGTCACGGAAGGCGATGTGAAAAACCTCGCAAACTGGAATGCCAAGTCGCCCGGAGACTTTGAGATTCCCTTCACCGTGGCCCGCATTGTCCTGCAGGACTTCACCGGTGTGCCGCTGCTGGTGGATCTGGCCGCGATGCGTTCGGCGGTGGAATCACTGGGTGGAGACCCGAAGATGATCGAACCGTTGGTGCCGGTTGACCTTGTCGTCGACCACTCCGTTCAGGTGGACTTCGCAGGCACAGGCGATTCACTGGCGAAAAATCTCGATCTCGAATTTCACCGTAATCGCGAGCGTTACCAGTTCCTCAAGTGGGGCGAGCAGGCGTTCGAAACTTTCAAAGTGGTGCCGCCCGGCATCGGGATCGTGCATCAAGTGAACCTGGAATATCTTGCGAAGGGTGTGCTGGAAAAAGATGGCGTGTATTATCCCGATTCACTCGTGGGCACGGATTCGCACACGACCATGATCAACGGTCTCGGCGTCGTTGGATGGGGCGTGGGCGGCATCGAGGCGGAAGCCGGGATGCTCGGCCAGCCGGTCACCTTCCTCGTGCCGGAAGTGGTGGGAATGAGACTGAGCGGCTCGCTGCAGCCCGGTGTGACCGCGACCGACTTGGTATTGCGGGTCACCGAAGTCCTGCGCCAGACGCAGGTCGTGGGCAAGTTCGTCGAGTTCTTCGGCCCCGGCGCCAGGGCACTCAGCGTGCCCGACCGCGCGACCATCGCGAACATGGCTCCCGAGTATGGCGCGACCATGGGCTTCTTCGGCATCGATGAAGCGACCATCGCCTACCTGCGCGGCACGGGACGCTCAGCGGAATTGTGCGGGACGGTGGAGAACTACTACAAGGCCCAGGGGTTGTGGGGCATCGCGCCCGCTGGCGACATCGAGTTCACCCAGGTGGTCGAACTGGATCTCTCCAGCGTGAAGCCCAGCGTGGCCGGACCGAAGCGCCCGCAAGACCGTATCGATGTGGACGCGCTCAAGGCGAAGTTTGAATCATTGCTCGTCGCGCCCACCCCCACGGGTTTTGGCAAAATGCCTGTGACCTCTAATGGCGAACCGCTGGCATTGCCCGAAACACTCGACGACAAGCCCGACGATCTCACCGGTGTTGCGGTCGCCTTCGGTGCCGGTGTCGGTGTGGTCACGGAGAATGCCGATGTGCCAAGCTATCCAAACTGGGAGGTTACTGTCGACAGCAAAAACGGCGTGAAGGACGTCATCACCCACGGATCGGTGCTCATCGCCGCCATCACCAGTTGCACGAACACCAGCAACCCCAGCGTCATGCTCGCCGCAGGATTGCTCGCGCAGAAGGCGAACGCAAAGGGCCTCACTGTGAAGCCCAGCGTCAAGACATCACTAGGGCCGGGCTCGCGCGTCGTGACTGATTACTTGAACAAGACCGGCCTGCAGAAGGAACTGGACGAACTCGGATTCCAGACCGTCGGCTACGGCTGCACCACCTGCATCGGCAACTCCGGCCCGCTCGATCCCGGCATCGAAAATATCGTGCGCCACGAGGATGTCGTGGCCGCCAGCGTGCTCTCCGGCAACCGCAACTTCGAGGCCCGCGTGCATCAGAGCATCAAGGCGAATTTTCTCATGTCACCTCCGCTCGTCGTGGCCTACGCCATCGCCGGCACCGTGGACATCGATCTCAGCACCGAACCCCTTGGCACCGGCAGCGACGGCAAGCCCGTGATGCTCGCCGACATCTGGCCCACCAGTCAGGAAATCGGCACCGCCATGACCAGCGCCCTCTCGCCCGAGGTCTTCCAGAAGCTTTACACCGGCTTCGCCGAACAGAATCCCAAGTGGAACGAAATCCCTTCCAGCACCGGTTCTGTTTACGAATGGGATCACAACTCCACCTATATCCAGGAGCCACCGTTCTTCGAAGGCTTCAGCATGGAGCCGCATGACATCAACGAGTTCAAAGGCGCGCGTCCGCTTGGCATCTTTGGCGACAGCGTGACCACCGACCACATCAGCCCCGCCGGCAACATCAAGAAAGACAGCCCCGCCGGAAAATACCTGCTGGAGAACGGCGTGACTCAGGCCGACTTCAACAGCTACGGTTCCCGTCGCGGCAACGACCGCGTCATGACCCGCGGCACCTTCGCCAACGTTCGCATCAAGAACCTCATGGTGCCCGGCACCGAAGGCGGCGTGACCAAATACTTCAGCGGCGGCAATGTCTCAAGTGCCGATGCGACCATCGTGCCGATCTATGACGCTGCGGTGCGTTACCGTGCCGACAACGTCCCGCTCGTCATCCTTGGCGGTGAAGACTACGGCATGGGTTCCAGCCGCGACTGGGCTGCGAAAGGCACTAATCTCCTCGGCGTTAAAGCCGTCATCACCAAAAGCTTCGAGCGCATCCATCGCAGCAATCTCGTCGGCATGGGCATCCTGCCCTGCAACTTCAAAAACAAGTCCGACTACGACAAGCTCCAGGGTCTCGCCGACGCCACTTTCGATCTCCTCGGCATCAGCAACGACATGAAGCCGATGAGTGACGCCACCCTCCGCGTCCATCAGGCTGATGGCAGCAGCTTCGATGTGCTAGTCATCGTCCGCATCGACACTCCTGTCGAAATTGATTACTACCGCGCCGGCGGCATCCTGCCGTATGTGCTCGCGCAGATTTTGCGGGCGAATGCTTGATTGCGGGTCCTGAAACACCCAACGTGATGCGCAGAGCAGTTTGCTGCAGCGCATAGGCGACGGTTCTGTTTGTATCTTGCTCTCTGACATAGAGGGTAACGATTCCATGCTTGTTGTGCCTCTTGTTAACAGAAGAAAGGCCTCGGTGTGTGGGTGCCTTCCATTATCTGATGGGCGTCTCGTCGTGATCTCCGACAACGCCAGTGCTCCTCTTCGGGACATAAAGCGTCCAGTCGCTCTAAAATCAATGCAGCTTCTTCTCGGCTGATCGCTTGTAGTCATCATCGCACTCCGAAGCCGCCTTTGGCCGCTATTTAGAACTCAACGCATTGCCCCTCACCTTGTGCCTGGCAATTTATCTTTCGCGCTTTGAAACCTGCATTGTCCCGTCCGCTCCAGTTCGTCGCACTTGGCGACGATGCGGATGCTTTTGCTGGCGGGCGTGAAACCTAGGCGGCGCGTGATGCAGTCTTCCAGCACGGCAATGTGCTCGTCTTCGAACTCGACGACGCGGTCGCAGTCGGTGCAGATGAGGTGGTTGTGCTCCGGTTTGTCGAGAAAGTTAGGGTCGTAGTAAGTCTGGTCGCGGCCCAGATCCACTTCGCGCAACAGGCCGCAATTCACGAGGAGATTGAGGGTCCGGTAGACGGTGGCGCGCGAGATGCTGCGGTCGATCCGCCGCGTCATTTCGTGCAACTCGTCGGCATTGAAATGCTCTGGAGTGCCGAACGCGGCCTCGATGATGACGTCGCGCTGCTTCGTGCGGCGAAGGCCGCTGCTGGCGAGGAAGCTGTCGAGTTGCTGGCGGACGGTTTCAGTCATGAGGAGAACGTCGAACATTGAACATCGAACAAGGAACATTGAAAGGGGAAAGTCAGGGAGGGCGGAAGGATGAAGGCGGAGGTCAGTGAGTCAGTGGGCGGGGTTGACGCTTGATGGCGGCGGGGTGATCGGTGAGGTGATGTTGAATGTTACAATGTTTCTCCTTATGGTTTTGATGGTGGGGCTGGCTTCATGCGGTCGAGATGAAGTGGCTGCGGTGCCGCCGTTTGATGCGGCGTTTGTGCGGCTGTCTGCTGAGGAGGTTGCGACTTTGCCGCTGGCGGTTTCGTTTGAAATGCCGATGGGCGGGGAACAGGGGGCGCTGGTTTATAATGCGCAACCGTTTCGCACCACGCGACATTTAGGGGACGATCTCAATGGGATCGGTGGTTGGAATTCTGATTTGGGAGATCCGGTGTATGCGGCGGGTGCGGGTCGGGTGATTTATTCTGGAGTGCCGGGGCCGGGGTGGGGGAACATGATTATTTTAGCGCATCGGGTGCTGGAACCGGAAGCGGCGCGCGGGTGGCGGGTCTATCAGACGGTTTATGCGCATCTGGATAAGAGAGAGGTGCAGGAAGGTGAGGTGGTGCGGCGTGGTCAGAAGGTCGGCAGCGTGGGCACGGCGGACGGGCATTACCTCGCGCATTTACACTTTGAAGTGCGGCGGAGCGGTTCGGTTTATCCGGGCGCGGGCTATGCGGATGCTCCGTTGGACCGGGTTTCTCCGGATGCATTTATCAGGGCGCACCGCTGTGCAGCAGGTGGCGCCTTGCTCCCGGCTCCGTGAGAGAAGGGATGCTATGTTTCAAGGAGACACCGGCACTGCGGCCACGGACGTGGAGCTTGCCAAGCGCTGCGGGCGGTCTGTCAACACGTCATTCAGTTCGCGCACCACTAGGCGGAATTTGCCCGTTTTGGGATCGATTTCCAGAGTCTCCATTTGCTCGATCTCAAAGCGCACATTGCTCATTTCTTTTTCGGCAAGGATGGCGTTCATTTTATCGCGAATACGCTCGCAGGTGGCCTGGCGTTCCTGGGCCGATTGACCGGCGTTCAATCTTGCTCGGAAGCGGAACGATGTCTTGCTCTCTAGGACGATCTGCCAGGCGTTCAGTCCGCTCACGATCAGCTCCACGATCACAATCGGATGAATAAAGTCCTCCCGGCCATGCCGGTTGGTGAAGAGGAGCGCGTTTTCGTTGCGGCCGACGACCTCTTTTACTTTTGTGAAGGGGTAGTTGTTTGACCCGTTCAAGTCTGGCACCAGAACGTCGTCCATGCGGTAGCGAATCAGAGGCATGGTCTCGTTGAACAGGTTCGTGACGCAGGTGTGATCGGATTTGAGTTCAAAAATCAGATCATCTTCCAGCAGGTGCATGCCTTCGGAGCCAGGGAGCGTCATGCCCATGTATAAATGTTCGCTGGAGGCATAGGCGTTCATGACCGGGACTTGAAATACGCGCTCCAGACAAGCCTTGGTCTCGAGCAGGAGCGGTTCGCCGCCATTGCCAACGTGTGTTGGCTTGATGTGGAGTTCGCCGCACTCCTGAGCTTCGGCCAGCACCTTGAGCACGGTCCCGTAGCCCGAGAGCGCATGAGGTTGAAATTTGTTCAGCTCGGCAATGATTTCCGGCATCGGCCGGCCCACGTCGAATGTGCGCACATCATAGAAAAGATTGTTGGTGCCGTGATTTCCGGTGAGCATCAGGCTGGCGCCCGCGAAGTGACCGCGCGTGGCCGCGACGAACGCGGTTCGCCGCCGCCAGCGCAGGGGTGCAGCGCGCACCGCGTGACTGGCACCTTTGATCCAGGCTTCATGCGAGAAGACGAAATAGCCCACGGTTCCTGAGGTGCCCGAGGTGTGGAGCACATGAAAGCGGCCCTCGAATAATTCTTGCGGGTCCGTTGATCGGGCGAGGAAATGGGCGATGCGCTTGCGTGTGATGCGGCGGTCCGTAACGAGTTCGTCAAAGTGCTCGATCACGTCGTGCTTGGTCAGGACCGGAAAATTGGAGGGCAGGCATGTCGCTGGATCAATGCCACATTTCTTGATGATTGCGCGGTAATAGGGCGAGTGGCGCTGAACATGAGACACGAGCCGGCGAAACTTTTTAAGTTGAGCTGCTTCGAGTTGTTTTCGGGAGATTCGCAAATTGCGGCGATGATCCCACAAGGTCTTGAGCCACAAATACGATTCTCTTGGAGTAAACAATTTCATGGGTGGCTTCTCGGCGGTTGTGTCAACGGAGGCGAGGTTTGTGCCCGAAAGGCGCATCTTTCAAGGAATAAATATTTCCCGGTGGGTCGCGACCGATTTTCCGGCGCGCCTCTGCAACCACTGAAACCGCACGATTTTTCAGCCGGCAGTTCTTCAATAATATTCTCGGCACCAACTTCAGTATCAATGCTTAGAGTCAACGGGGCAGTCCGACAGAGGTTGAAATGCGCTTGCCATCAGTGAAATCCCATTCATAATCACCCTCCCTCTGGGGAACCCGCTCCCACTAACGCCCCCCGAAGGACCCCCATTGTATGCAAAAAGAAGGTATTGCCGTCATCGGCATTGGCTGCCGCTTTCCCGGCGGAGTCAATGACATCGAATCATTTTGGAAGTTGCTAGCCGAAGGGCGCGACGTTGTTTCTGAAGCGCCCGCCGATCGGTGGAACGTGGAAAGATTCTATGACGCCGAGCCGGGTATCGCAGGCAAAACAATCGCCAAGCGCGGCGGCTTCATCGAAGGCATCGACCAGTTTGACCCGCAATTTTTTGGCATCTCACCGCGTGAGGCTCCCTATATCGATCCCCAACAGCGGCTCCTTCTCGAAACCGCGTGGGAGGCGATTGAAGATGCCGGCATTGTTTTAGATTTGGAAAAAGGCACGGATATCGGTGTGTTCGTCGGCGTATCTCACAACGACTATCAGAATATCCAGGGCGGCTCGACAGATCGTTCCGGCATCAGCGCGCACTCGCCGACTGGCAATGCGCACAGCATCGCGGCGAACCGTATTTCCTACTGCTTCAATCTTCATGGGCCGAGCTTGGCGATGGATACCGCGTGCTCTTCCGCGCTGACGGCGGTGCACATCGCGTGTGAGCAGATCAATGCCGGACGCTGCAAGGTG
>JANNQW010000241.1:0-3504 GCA_031400955.1 Verrucomicrobiota bacterium | reverse complement strand
TGCCGCAGTGGCTGGCGGAGGCTGGACCGTGTCCGTGGCCGGATAAAAGCTCATTCGACGCTGGGCATCACAGCGCCCGGCAGAAAGAACTGAGGTCGCTGTTGTCGGGCACGATTCGCGCGCAGGTGCGCTTCATCATCCGGCGCTTGGAAGATGCAATGCCAAAATATCGCGCTGCCGCAGGGAAGCATGCGCAACGCGTGGAACAGAATATTGCGCAACTGCGCCAGAGTGCGGCGGGAAACTTCGCCATGATCGACTACGTGAACTTCAAAGGCGAGGGACTCAATCCGAAGGAACGATACCAAAGTGAAGGCTGGGGCTTGCTCCAGGTGTTCATTGAGATGGACAGTGATGGAAAAACCACGCCAGCCGAGCGCTTCGCCAGCGCCGCCCAGCGCGTGCTAACTCGCCGCGTGAAAAACAGTCCGCCTGAGCGCGGCGAGAAACGCTGGCTGGAAGGATGGAAAAGCCGCTGTGCCGGTTATGCGGGGCGTTGAATGGCCGAAAAAACGAAAGAAAAGAAAAAATGTTTTGCTGCAAGTGACGGGGATGGTCGCGATTTTAAGCCTGGTCTATATTTTTTCACTTCGGGGTCGCGTATAGGAAACCCCGGCCGCTTTCATAATCGAATATCAGAATGGCGTTGCCCTTATCGACAATGAACGGCTTCAAGTTCAAGTTTTTCATTCCAACCAGATCATCAATGCGGATGGCCCCAACAACTTCTCCAGTGGCCTTGAAGATGTAAACAAATGGATTGGGAGTTTCGAAATTTCCAGTTGCGATAAGATGGGTTCCATCGAAGGCGATTTCCGACAATCTGGCACCCGCAGTGAAATCAATGGTGCGAGTAGGCGTGCCGTCTGGCTTGTATAAGCTGATAGTATCCTTGGGAAGGTGATTCGGGGGAAGTGGGAAGGGGCGTGGAAAATCAGCGAAAGCACCGTCAGAGGGTGTGCCACTAAAAACGGCAATTGTGCCATCGGGAGCCAGGCAAACACTGTAGATGCAGTCAAACCACTGCCCATCTTCGCCATGTGTCAGAACCGCAGTCTGAGTGCTGTATTGATCCCTTCTGACGAGACTAACTTGTTTGAAGTCAGCAATCAAAAACTGATTGGAGTTGGGCTGGGCCAGCCACTTTTCGTCAGCATCCTTGTCCGAAGGAGGGAGCAATTCTTTGGCGGGAACACCTCCTGAAGAAAAGCGCAGGAAATATCCGCTCTCTGGATTTGGTTTTTCAACTTCAGCTTTGGCAGCCGGAAGCTTCCTGCTGATCTTCACGAATACTTCTCCGTGATCGTCCACCGTGAGAGAGGCATTAAACGATTCGGTTTCGATGTGATGCTCCTTGTCAGGCTGGCATATATACAGGGGCTTGCCTTTGCTGTCGAAGACATGAACGCAGCCAGTTTTTGAATCGAGCGCGTAAATCTGATCGCCGGGCCCCATTGCAATTGCAGCGATTTCAGTCAGCGGCTTCTTGTTTGAATCCAGTAGCACTAACTCTCCTAGTTTCCTCGACTCCAGCTTGGGAATATTTTTAGGTGGCGCATACTCATGGGACACAGAAAGCGCCCATTTGATTCGCTTTTCTTCGACTACTTTATAGGTAAGATTGTTATTCGTAGAAGTGTCAACAGCCTTGTAGGTTACGCGCTCCTTTGTATCGCCAAAGTAGATGTCGAAATGTGTCGAGTTATGATTTTGTGTTTGGACTGATTCAACGGAAAGGATTTTTCCAGGCATACTATTCGTGCATAGACCATTTTCATCCTTCTTCATTTTATTCCCATATTTGGCAGACCAGATGATTTTTCCGTTTTCATCCATTATGCCAAAGCAGGTTTCTTCGCTCTTCGCATCATCAATTACACGATGCAGTTGAAGCAACAGGAAGGGGGTATCTGGAAGGTAGCGCGCGTCTTCGTAATAATATCGATTATCATTTGAGTTTTCCAGATTGGGGACAGCCGCAGATAGAAGGCGGCCTTCGCCAAGCGCGTAAAATCGGAACTGTTGATTGATGCGGATTATCATCCGGTCGTATTTCCAATCGAGAAAAAGCTGCTGCGCACTTAGAGGCGGTGAGTATTGAATATAGCTTCCGGAGGTGGGTCCCCTTGGGCTAGTCTCTTCATATGTGACAACTCCCTTTGCATTCAAAATGCGAACGACGAATTCGCCGCCATCATTGGCACTGCCCGGAATGTTGTCGCCCATGGGGCCTTTGCTATATCCAAATCCCCCAACTACGCCATCGTCGTTGACGCAGGACTGCCAGAACGTGAAAGGCAGTTCGCGCTTCCAGACACATTCCTTGGATTTTGTGTTCGTGAGAACAGCCGTGCATGGCCCCGCGCCATATCGCTGGCTCGGCTTGACCTCGAAAAGGTAAACCCCGTTTGGCGAAACCGTTTGATAAGGCTGCAAAACGGGAACGTAGGGCGGAAAGCCAGCGCAGGCATGTTCCGCAAAGGTCATCAGCAGGAAATATGAAATACATCCAAGTAATGCGTTACGGAGAGGATTCATGCAATGGTCAGGGGTTGATCAGTCAGACGCTGCAAATCGAGAGTATATTCATGGATGCATAAAACAAGTGCGGGAAGGGTTTCGCGTCTTCATGCCTCTTTGTTTTCAACCTCATTGCGCTGGTTCACAGACCAACAGGACAGGCTCTAACAAATCATGACGCTTTCTTGCGCCCCTTCATGGCGCAGAATGCCCTCCTTCAGATCCGGTGGTTCCGCTTCGTTCCACCACCGGCTTTGTTCTCCCAAGCCTCCCAGTAAAGGATCTTCAAGAGTCGTCGGCGCTTGTTGCTGAACACAAAGAATGCCCCGCTGCGCGCTTCTTCCTTGAGACGCTCGGTGACCAGCGCTTGCAACGTGTTGGCCCGCGCGCGCATGTCGCACGGTTCCAGTGCGACGAAAACCTTCAAGCCGCCGCTAAAACTCAGCATGAACTCAGAAGGTTGCCCGCGTGCCAGGCACGCAGCAGTGGTCCCGCCAGTGCCGCCTGGAGTTCATTGGCGATCTCCACGCTGACTCCGCCCGGCAATTTGACGCACAGCACGGCTTTGAGCACCGCCGACCCGGTGCGTCCATCCACGATCGCCTCCACCCAGCCCAGCGCGGGCAGGGCAGCAGTGTTGCCGGCTGTTTTTTTGGGGGTGAACTCGACTGCGGAGATAAGCTTCCATAGCGCGACGGCGCTTCTGCACCCACGAGGCAAAAGTCTGATAGTTGATGCCAGCCACCGCCGCAAACTTCATGCCGCTGAGCCCGCTGCGCTCAAACTCATCGAGGACCCTCTCGCGTTGTCTGGCACCGGTCTTCACTCGCCCGATCACATCAGTCTTCAACACGCGTCCAACTTTGTTTTCGTCATAGGCCATGTGCGTCATAGCATCTGACTATGACGGATGATACCCACGACGAAAACAAAGTTGGACGCGTGTTGAAGACTGATGTGATCGGGCGAGTGAAGACCGGTGCC
>JANNQW010000240.1:0-2849 GCA_031400955.1 Verrucomicrobiota bacterium | reverse complement strand
GGTAGGGTCCGCGGCCGGATTGATCTGATTCTCCACGATCCAATCAGCCAGCGGCTCCAGTCCTTTTTCCTTCGCGATCGTCGCCCGCGTGCGCCGCTTCGGACGGAACGGAGCGAACAAATCCTCCAGCAGCGCCATCGTTTCCGCTTTTCCAATCTTCGCTTTCAGCTCTTCAGTGAGCAGCTTGCGTTCATCAAGCGATTGCAAAATGGCTGCGCGTCGCTCATCAAGCTGAGCCAGTCGCAACATGCCGTCGCGAATTCCGGTGATGGCCACTTCATCCAGCAGGCCGGTGGCTTCCTTGCGATACCGGGCGATGAAGGGCACCGTGCCTCCCTCCACGATAAGCTGGGCCGTGGCACCGACCTGCGATGGCTTGATCTTCAGCTCGCGAGCGATGGTCTCAATGTGTTTCAAATTCATTTCTCAGGGGGAGTTGGTAGATGTGGCTGCTGAAATAACGGAAGGATGAAATCCAGCAAGCGAAAGAGCGCACCAACCATAATTTCGCTTGCAGTTCGTCACCGGCCTTAAGAAATGAGCGGCGCACCTTTTAAACCGCGAACTTCTCAAAGCGCGACACCAGCCGCTTTGGAACCACGCACTGCACGATGGCGGCGTCCGCCTCGTATTCCTCGCTCAAAACCTTCCCCTGCTCATGCGCCAGCGCGAGGAGTTCGAGCCGGTTCATCGGCAGGCGTAAATTCAAACGCACCACGCGATCGTAGACTAATTCGTGAATGCGATGGAGCAGAGCATCCATGCCCGCCCCCGTTTTCACCGAGATAAAAATGGCATCTGGATGTCGATTCTGCAGTTCCTGCAACCGCAACGGATCACTGACAACGTCGATTTTGTTAAAGACCAGGATGGCCTTCTTTTCCCCGGCGCCGAGTTCGCTCAGAACCTTCGTGGTCGTCTGAATGAATTCATCCGCGCGCGGATGACTGGCGTCCGCGACGTGAATCAGAAAATCCGCCAGCAGCGTTTCTTCCAGCGTGGCGCGGAAACTTTGCACCAGATTATGCGGCAGCTTGCGAATGAAGCCCACGGTATCAGTGAGCAATATCTGCTGACCGTCCGGCAGTTCCATGCGACGCGTGCTGGTATCCAACGTGGCGAACAACTTGTCCTCGACGAACACATCGCTGCTGGTGAGCTTATTTAAGAGCGACGACTTGCCCGCATTCGTGTAGCCGACGATGGCACCGTGCGGCACCGGCACGCGACTGCGTTCCTTGCGTTGCGTGTCGCGCTGTTTCTTCACTTCGTTGAGGTCAGCCTTGAGCTTGTCGATGCGCTTGTCCGCCAAACGACGATCCACTTCGAGCTGCATTTCACCTTCGCCGCGACCCGCTCCGCCAGTTCCCGCGCCGCCTGCGCCGCGCTGACGGTCAAGGTGCGCCCACATGCGCGTGAGTCGTGGAATCGAATACTCCATCCGTGCCAGCGCCACTTGCAGCCGGGCCTCGCGCGAACGCGCCCGCATATTAAAAATATCGAGAATCACCTCCTGGCGGTCGATGACAGCTAATCCGCTTTCCTCTTCCCAAGCGCGCTGCTGACCGGGTGACAGTTCGTTGTCAAAGATGATGCAATCGCAGCCAAGTTCCTTCGCGTAATCCATCAGTTCTTTCGCCTTGCCGGAGCCGATGAGGTAGCGGGGGCTGATCTCGCGCACATTCACCAGCACTGATTCCGCGATGCCGATGCCCAGCGTGCTGACGAGTTCCTTCAGTTCCTCCAGCAAATCGCGCGCCTCGTCCGCTTCATCACGCTTGAAGTGCGCACCGATGAGCAGCGCGCTCTCGACCAGGTTGGGTTTTGCTTTGATGTCAAACATGCGGAGGCATTCACGATGAGGGCAAATCCAAGCATGGAAAGCGGAATCAAAGCCGAACGTGTTCGAAGCTCACGCCGCGCCGTCAACTTGACGACCTCCAACATTTGAAGCTCCTCACTCCGCCTGCGTCAAACAACTGGTCGGGCTGGCGAGATTCGAACTCACGACCTCTTGCACCCCATGCAAGCGTTCTACCAGGCTGAACTACAGCCCGCGATCCAGTTTGGCGGGCCGGAGTCTAAGCGCGGGGTCTGCCGCATATCAAGCGGGAGATGGAAGTTTTTCCAACACGGGCTTGCGCAGAGCGGCTCAGTCAGCATCTTCGATACTTCGCCAAAAAATGTCACACAAGGTCAAAGTCGCAGTCGTGGGAGCCAGCGGTTACTCTGGAAGAGAGTTGCTGCGGCTCCTGCTGTTGCATCCCAATGCGGAGATCGTGGTGGTGTCATCTCGACAGCACGCAGGCATACCGCTGACGGCGGAGTTCCCGCGCTTCCGCGGAGTCGCGCAAGCGAACGCGCTGTCGTTCGTCGCACCGGATATTACCAACATCACCCAATCAGGTGCGAAGATCGCCTTCCTCGCGTTGCCGCACGGCGTGGCGCATGAGTTTGCCGCGCCCCTGCTGGATGCCGGGCTGCGGCTCATCGACCTCAGCGCGGATTTCCGGCTGCGTGATGCGAAAGTTTACGCGGAATATTACGATCACACCCATCCCGAGCCAGCGCTACTGGACGAAGCGGTTTATGCACTGCCCGAATTGCGGGCGGATGAAATAAAAAAGGCTCGGATTATTGCCTGCCCCGGATGCTACCCTACAAGCGTCCTCGTTCCGTTGGTGCCGCTGCTCCGCGCCGGCTTGCTGGATGATTCACCGATCGCCGTGTCCAGCATGAGCGGCGTCAGCGGTGCAGGCCGGAAAGAAAATGTGCCGTTCCTGTTCTGCGAGTGCAACGAAAGCCTCCGCGCCTACAGCGTGCCCAAGCACCGGCACCTCAGCGAGATC
>JANNQW010000239.1:0-13746 GCA_031400955.1 Verrucomicrobiota bacterium | reverse complement strand
ATGCCGGAGGGCACGGAATTGCGTCCAGCCATGGAAGGCTATGGACGGTATTTGAAAGGTGCTGAACCGCCCTTGCAAGACTGGCAGCTCGATCAGGCGCGGGAGGCGCTGCGGTGCTTGCAAAAGGGGATTGAGAACTGGGCCATCGGGACGGCAAACGCGGAGGGAAATGTGGAGGTGACCTTCCGGGTGAAGACACGCACTGGGCAAGACGCGGAGATGGGGAGTGGTGGAGAGACGGAGATGGTGAGAAGGGAGGAGGGCTTGGATGCAAAGGCTGGTGGGTGGCTGACGAAATCTGAACGTAGTATGAAGGTGCGGCGCATGGCATCGCGCACGGTGGAGACTTATCTGGGCTGGCAGGGGCGGTATTTGAAGTGGGTGATGGAGCACGGGTTGGAGCCGGCCAGTCAGGCCGGGGTGGAGGGATTTCTGACCTGGCTGGCCGTGGAGAGAAAGGTGAGCGCGGCGACGCAAAACCAGGCGCTGAGCGCGATTATCTTCCTGACCACCGAGGTGATGGAGCAGCCCGTGGAGGGTGTGGATGCGGTGCGCGCCAGACGCTCCCGCCATCTGCCAGTGGTGCTGAGCCGGGAAGAGGTGCGACGGCTCATGGCGTTGCTGGAGGGGACGACGGGTCTGTGTTTGAAGCTCATCTACGGCACGGGGCTGCGGCAGATGGAGTGCCTGCGGCTGCGGGTGAAGGATGTGGATCTGGATCGAAAGGTGATCGTGGTGCGGGAGGGCAAAGGCGGAAAGGACCGGCAGGTGATGCTGCCAGCCGTCCTGGCTGTGGAAATGGCAGCCCACGCGGAAAGATTGCGCGCGCTGCATGAGGCGGACCGGGCGGCGGACCTGCCAGGTGTGTGGCTGCCGGGTGCGCTGGAGGTGAAATACCCTAACGCTGGGAAAGAGCTGGCCTGGCAGTGGTTTTTTCCCTCCAAGCAAATCGGCACGGATCCGGAGACTGGCGTGCGGCGGCGGCATCATTTGCATGAGAATGCGCTGACGCTGGCATTGAAGACGGCCCGGGAAAGGGCGGGGCTGACCAAAAAAGCAGGCTGTCACACGCTGCGGCATTCCTTTGCCACGCATCTGCTGGAGGCGGGGACGGATATCCGCACGGTGCAGGATCTGCTGGGCCACAAGAGTGTGGAGACCACGCAAATCTACACGCATGTGATGGCGGGCGGTGGAACCGGGACGCGCAGTCCGCTGGATGATTTGTGAAGGGAGCGCGGGCTTCAGCCCGTGTATGCTATGAGGAGGAACGGGCTGTAGCCCGCGCTCCTTTGGGATATGCGCGTGGAGCGCTTGCTGGTAATTCGGCATGTCTTTGCTAGACTGTCCAGAAATGGCCGAAGCCGAACATCCGGACAGTCTGACCACCGCCAAGGTTCACGCCATGGAACCCTCGCCCGTGGTGGCCGCCGATGATTCCACTGAACGGCTTCCAAAGGGATTCGCAGCGGGCGTGATGCCGCCGCATCGTGAGGATATTCCGATTCCGGAACTGCGGCTCTTGCGCCGGATCGGGTCCGGCTCTTATGGCGAGGTCTGGCTGGCACGGGCCATCACGGGTGCTTTGCGTGCGGTGAAGATCGTGTGGCGCGAGGACTTTGAGTTCGACAAAACTTACCGCAGGGAATTCGTGGGCATCCAGCAGTTCGAGCCCATCTCGCGCGGGCATCAGGGGCTGGTAGATGTGCTGCATGTGGGATGGAATGAAGAGCGCGGCTTTTACTATTATGTGATGGAACTCGGCGATGACGCCGAGCGCGGCCCGCAGATCGACCTTGAATCGTATGTGCCGCGCACGCTCTTGACGGACTTTAAGCGGCATGGCCGGCTGAATCTTGAGTATTGCCAGCAGACGGGGATATTCCTGGCTGATGCGCTTGGCTACTTGCACAGCTACGGATTGACGCATCGGGATATCAAGCCCTCGAACATCATATTCGTGGGCGGGGTGTGCAAGCTGGCGGACATCGGTCTGGTCGCCGCGCATGGGGAGCGTTCGTTCGTGGGCACGGAGGGCTTTGTTCCGCCGGAGGGGCCGGGGACCTTCGCCTCGGACATTTTCAGCCTGGGGAAGGTTTTGTATGAAATTAGTTCGGGCAAGGATCGCATGGAGTTTCCTGAGGTTCCGGATGACCTGCAGGATAAGGAGATGAATTTTTGGCGGGACTGGAACCGCGTGATTTGCAAAGCTTGCGCTCCGCAAGTGCAGGATCGTTATGCCAGCGTGGCGGATTTTGCGCACGATCTGCGCATGGTGGGGGTGCCAAAGCCGGTGCCAGTATTCAGGAAGATGAGACGCGCGCTCACGCGCTTGGCGGTCAGTGCGATCATCGCGGGCACGGGCCTGTCGATGGTGAAGCACGAACATGCGTGGCGGATTACCGTGGCTGCGCCGGATGCGGCCAACTTAACGCCGGATGAACTGTCAAGGTTGCGGCTGCCGCAGGTTGGTCGCTCGTGGATGAACGGAGATGGAGTGCGATTCGCCTGGCTTGGGGGGCAGCATATTTCAGACAAGCCGGTGAATCTGGAGTTGTTCAGCAGGTTTCTTGAAAGCACCTTGAGGCCATTTGAAGGTGAAGTCGTTCCATGGGTTCAAAAAGGGGAAAAGACCGAATATGTCGTTGTGGTGCCCAAGGTTGACGCGATGGCTTTCTGCGACTGGCTGGCGCAGGAGGATCGCCGCGTCGGGTCTTTGAATGATGATTATGAATATCGGTGGAAGGTGGATCCAGGAGTGAAGTCGGGGACGGGAAACCGTCCCGGATGGTCCTCGATACGCCTTGAGCTTGCCCGGTTGCACTTTGGAGAGGTTGTCATCGAAACTGCTCCAAAGGAGGCTGTGGTGTTTGTGAATGGCAGTCCGGCGGGCGCCACGCCTTTGCGGCTGGCGCGCGTTCGCGTGGGAGATGTGGGTTACGAGATACATCTTCCCGGATTCAAACGTGAAGTCATCGAGGGCAAAGTGAAGGAAGGGATGACGCTGCGGTTTAACCTGGAGCTCAAGCCGACTCTAACGGTCGTGTTTGGGAAAAAATGGACCAACTCGCTTGGCATGGAGTTCGTGCCGCTGGGTGATGTTTTGATATCGTCAGCTGAGACGAGTCGTGCCGATTGGGCGGAATACTTCCGGCAGCTACCAAGTTCATTGCCGTCACCAGTGCCTCTGGATGCCGACCGTAAACTTCCGATGACGAACGTCAGCCGCGCGGAGGCGGAGATGTATTGTAATTGGCTGACCAACGTCGAGCGCTCCAAGGGATTACTGGAGGCCTGGCAAGCCTACAGGCTGCCGACTGATGATGAGTGGAGTATGGCCGCGGGACTGCCCCGGGAGAGGGGTGAGGAGCCAGCCAATCGGAATGATGGCATTGTCGGCATGTATCCTTGGGGATTCACCTGGCCGCCGATGCCGGTGCCGGGGAACTTGTGGGATGCCATTGGTGTCACGGGGAAGGAGAGCAAAACAGGAATACCCGGATACAAGGACGGATTCGCTTTGCTGGCACCGATCCGTTCTTTTATTGCTGTGAAGTCCCTGATGGATTTACGGGCGGAGACGTTTGATCTCGCGGGCAACGTCTGGGAGTGGGAACAGGAAAACTACGGAGGAAAAGACCCAAAGTTACAGAATTTCGGCGTCGTCCGGGGAGGAAGCTGGCGCACCAAGGACCGGACAGAGTTGCTGGCGTCACATCGTCGACCGGTTGCTCCTGTGACGCGCTCTGATGAAATCGGCTTTCGTGTGGTGCTGAGTAATGAAGGCGTGTTCGCCCGCGAAGGGCTCGGCGAGTGACTGCCGTTTGAATGGTGCGTAAGGTTCCATCATCGCACAAAATAAGTTCAAACGAACATACAGTTTATCGTAAATTTTTTACAATCACGAATGATGTGGAAAATCTTAAAAAGTTGATGACATACATAATTTATATCTATTTATTATAAAATTAGATTTATCAAAATTCACGTGCGAAATTGTCTTCTTATACTTAGTATGAAACCCAGTATTGAACCTCAATTTTGATTTTTCCGCTAGGTCACGGTCATTATTTTTGCTATCTGAGAGGGTAATCTGTTGCATAATTGGAATTATTCTAGTAATTTAGAAAACAACGCGCATTTTGCTCAACCTAACTCTGATAATTTCCCATTTCCGCCATGGCTGAACCTCTGCACGAACTGATGACGGTAAAAGAGACCGCCGAATATCTCCGTATTCCGTTGCCGACGGTGTATTATCTCGTTCAACGAGGGCAACTTCCAGCGGTTCAGATCGGTGGACGCTGGCGCATCAAGCGCAGTTTGCTGGACCGCGACGTTCTTCGTAAAGGCGAGGAGTCAGGACAGCCAACTGTGCTCGTGGTCGATGACGACGTTGCCCTCCAGGCGCTTTTCAAGCAGTTTCTCAAGAAAGCCGGCTTTGGTCGTCTCGTGGTTGGCTCCGGTTCAGAAGCGATCAGTCTGGCCAAAAAACAAAAGTTCGATTTTGTCTTTCTCGATCTTAAGCTCCCTGACATTCCAGGGGATGAAGTTTACATGCAGCTGAAGGAACTTCACCCGGATCTACCCATCGTGGTGATTACGGGTTACCCCGACAGTGAGATTCTCAGCAAAATTCTAGCTACCGGCCCGGTCACGGTGATCAAGAAGCCGATCAAGTTCGATCAACTCAATCAGGCGGTCAAGCAACTCGGTCACAAAGGGGCCGCAGCGGTGGCATAAGTCGCTTCGTGAACTAACTGCATAAAAATCCGGGCCATGGTTGCCCGGATTTTTTTTGTGTGGCCGTCCTCTCTTAGGCTCAGGGGATGCGGAACACTTTCTGTGTGGTGGGATCCAGCGCAAGTGAACCGCTGGGTAATCCAGTCACGTCGAGTTCACTGTAAGGAGCATAGGGACTTCTCACGCGGCCGGTTTTTCCAGTCTTGCTGCCCATTAGGACGCTGGAGCTTTCCGCAGGCGCTTTCGGTGGCGTCGGAATTACACCAGTATCCGCATTGGCTGGAGGTTCCGGCTGCTTGGTATGTGTGTCCCCCGCGTTTGAGTATAGCACACCACCTTTATCGGCTGAAGCAGGCGTAGTTTCCGGCTGCTTCGTGGTCTTGGTCTTGGGCGGCGGTGCGGTGTCGGTGGGGATATTTTTTTGACTGGAATCAGCCGTGGCCACCTTTCGAGTCTTGGACTTTGTCGGCTCTTGAATGTGGGGTATTTCGGAACTCGAAGTGATAGCCGGGGGCTTGACTTTGGTGTTGCTGGCGCTTTTTGAGGTCGTTACTGTGGCCGGTGGCGAGTTAGGGCGACTCGAAGAAATCGGTGTTTCCAGAAGTTCGGCTGGGGCTTGATCGAGATTATAACGCGGACCACTTCGGGAGCGGCTCCTGTAGCGCGAGGGAGCAGTCGGTGGTGGCTGCTGCTCCTCGTCGGATTTGAACAACTTCCTAAAAAATCCCCCCACGTCGTTGCTGGCGCGTTGGAAGAAACCGGGCTCGTTTTCCGGGAGTGGAGCATTACCGCTTCTCTGGTCAGCATGAACAGAAACAGCCATGAAGCTCACAGCAGCAATAGTAAAACGGGTAAAAATCGGGCACATTTTATTGGTAACGGGAGGCATCTGAATAATAAAAAGTCGGTGAATTCAAAATTGTTTTAAGTCTTACTGGTCGTGCGTCGCAAATCCGCACTTATTTCATCGTAAATTGGATTCCCTGCCCCTCGCATGGGGCAATCAGGGTGCTGCTGGTTTTCTGGTGGCGGAATCACCAGCAGCCGCTGTGCGTGGCTGATGTCCGCCCAAGTCAATCATATCACGCAGGATATTCAACGTCTCGAGCTTTACGGGTTCGATGCCGTAGGTAAACTGGGAGTTTTCGGAGATGGATTCACCGTCTTCATCCTTGGCGGCAGAAGCGAGCTTCATGCCTGTCGCCTGTTCCTTGGTGAAGGCGGATTCCTTCATGAGTTCACTCCGGTCGACATTGTCGAGGGTGAGGCGGTAGGTTTGGAACCCATCCTTGACCTTCTCGGCGATTTCCTTGGCGCGCTTCATTCGATCAGTCTTTCGTGACTCTTGGCGCTCTTGGTTCTCGTCGAGTTCCTGTTGGCGGGCTTTATCGTTGAGGCTGATGGAGTTCTTTTCAATACGGTCCTGCAGGCGCTTCATATCCTCCATGATATATTGGAACTCTGGATTGGCATCGAGCCTGGTTTTGCTGCGTGCGCGTAGTTCGTCAAAAGGAAGCGGATCTTTGCTGGTGAACGTGTAATTGCGGCTCGGAATGGTGTCGTATGGCAGTGCATTCGGCAGCGCATCCTCGCCGAGATCCATAATATTGTGGATCGAAGGGAGGCTCACATCAGGTATGACGCCGCGGAGCTGGGTGGAGCCGCCGGCGATGCGGTAGAATTTCTGAATCGTGACCTTGAGCGCTCCGGCGCGGGTCTTGTCACTGAAGAATGGCATGTAGCGCTCGACTGGGAGAATGGTTTGCACGGTTCCCTTCCCAAAAGTCGCTTTCTCTCCGACGATGATGGCGCGGCGGTAGTCTTGTAGAGCGGCGGCGAGAATTTCACTGGCGGAGGCGCTGGTGCGGTCAGTAACGATAATCAGAGGTCCGTCGTAGAGTGGCCGCTCATTTTCACAGTCGCGCCAAGTGACGTTGTCGCGCCAGTCTTTGGCCTGCACGACGGGTCCCCGCGGGATGAAAAGTCCGGTGAGTTTGATCGCTTCTTCGAGCGAGCCGCCGCCGTCGCCACGGAGATCGAGAACGACGCCTTCGACTTTTTCCGCCATGAGACGCTTGAGAAGGCGGGTCACATCCACGGTGGTGCTGACTTTGTTTTCATCCATGTCGGCATAAAAGGACGACAAATTAATCCAGCCAATTTTACTCGATTTGCCATCGACGGGCGGTGTGACGATCAGCTCTGCGTTGGCAAGCTTTTCCTTCAGCTCGACTTCGTTTCGGATGATCGTGATGTCCTTGGTCATCGAGGGATCATCGGCTGCGGCGGGATGAACTCGAAGCGAAACCTTGGTGCCCACTTTGCCGCGGATCAGTTCGACGGCCTTGTTGAGCTTCATGTATTTGATGTCAACCCAGCCGCCTGGATCCTTGCCGTCACCCTGGGCGACTGCCAAAATTTTGTCGTTGATCTTGAGCTCGCCATGCTTGTCCGCCGGACCGCCGACGACGATGCCCTGAATCTCGGCCACGTTGTCTTTCTGGGACAGAAGGGCGCCGATGCCGACGAGCTTGTGCTTCATCTGAATGTTGAAGTTGTCCATCTCCTGCTGGCTCATGTATTCCGTATGCGGATCATAGCTTGTGGAGAGGCAGGAAAGGAAGTAGTTCACCACATCCTCATGATCGTTTTCGCCGAGTTGCTCGATCAACTTGTCATAGCGTTTCAAGACTCGTTTTTCCGGCGAATCGTCTTCAGTCGCGGCAGGGGTCGCCTTGGTCTCGGTAATTGGAGCTTTAGCCGAGGAACTGGCCGCTGCATCCTTGGCGTCCTTTTTTGCCTTGTTGCGTGCCGCAGCATTAGCCTTGGCACGATCAGCCAGGTACTCGTCCAGCACGTTGCTTTCGACGTGGTCGGTCCAGAGTTTGTCGGATTCCGCCAGATTCTTCGGCCATGGTAATTTATCGCGCTTGATTTGGATGCTTCGAGTGGAGTCGAAAGTGAATTTTTTTGTTTCAAGTTCCTTTCGTGCGTAGGCGACGCGTTCCTTGACCCGCTGCTCATAGAGGTCGTAGATCTCGATCGCCGGACTTACGTTGCGTTTGGAGATGTAATCCGGAAGAGTCGTGCTGAACTTTGAGCGGAAGCCGTCAACGTCCTTCTGGGTGAAATAGACGCGGTTGAAGTCGAGAAAATTAAGATAGGCTTCGAGCACCTTCTTAGACATGGCCTCATCAAATTCCCGGTGCGAAAGGTGATGATTTTGCAGCATGTTGGCCACATACATGGCCACGGTGCCGTAGTTTGTATCCGCACGTGTGGTATTAGGAGTCAGTAGGCTGAAAAAAATAGCCAACGAGAGGAGCGAGGACTTGAACATAAGTCTTTTGGAGATGGAGATTAGAAAATGCTGCAAACAGCGTGCACACTCTGACCATCTTTGCCAATTATTGTTGAAAAGTCCACCGCTTTCATGATGAATGCTCCTTGACATGGAAGTTTCATTTTACACGGGCGGCATGGCGATGACCAACGGCTGGCTGGTGCAAACCAGCGCAGGCACCGTTGCCATCGACGCGCCGGAAGGCATGGCGGCATGGTTGCGCGGTCGCGGCGTCAACATTTCCACCCTGTTGCTCACGCACCAGCACTTCGATCACGTTCAGGATGCAGCCCTCATCCAGCGCGAGCATGGGGCGCGCATCTTTGCGTTCGCGGCCTATTCGCGCGACTTAACCCTCGAACTCCTCATGGAGATGGCGACCGGGATGCTGGTCAGCGTGGATCCCTTCCGCGTGGATGAACTTCTGGAGGGCAGGACGGAAATCGATGCGGCCGGTGTGATATGGCGGCTGGAGCACATTCCCGGTCATTCGCCTGATGGCGTGACTTTTTACTGCGCGGAGGAGGGGATTCTTTTCGCTGGAGATGTCCTGTTTGCCGGGAGCATCGGCCGCACCGACTTCCCGGGCGGGAGCATGGAGGAACTGGTTCAAGGGGTCGTTGAAAAGCTCATGCCACTGCCAGATGCCACCCGCGTGCTGCCCGGGCACGGACCGGAGACGACCATCGGCGCGGAGAGACTGGGTAATCCGTATCTTTCTTGATTTGGATTGCAAGATGCCGCAAGCCCAGATCGTTCATCGGTATGTTCTCACATCTATTCCCGCTCCTTGCCGCCGTCTGTGTAGCGGGTTTTTCATTCTCCGCCGACGCCGAAAAATTCGATATTGTCATCTACGGCGGCACCAGCGGGGGAGTTGCCGCTGCCGTCCAGGCCTCGCGGATGGGGAAGACCGTGGTGCTCATCGAACCCACTAAATTTCTCGGCGGTCTGACCACGGGTGGTCTCGGTGCCACGGACATCGGCAACAAACAGGCCATCGGCGGCATCTCGCGCGAGTTTTACCATCGCATCCACCGGCACTATTCTGATCCTGCGAATTGGAAACAGCAGACGCGTGAAGATTACTTCGTGAAAAAACCACACGGCAACACGGCATCGGAGGACACCATGTGGACCTTCGAGCCGCAAGTGGCCACACAAGTCTATGATGACATGCTGAAGGAGACGAAGGTGCAGGTCGTCCTCAGCGAAAGACTCGATTTGAAAAACGGCGTTAAGAAAGACGGCGCGCGCATCAAGGAGATCATGATGGAAAGCGGACGTCGCTTCACCGGAAAAGTGTTCATCGATGCCACCTACGAAGGCGATCTCATGGCCAAGACCGGCATCAGTTACCATGTCGGGCGCGAGGCCAATTCCGTCTATGGCGAGACGATCAACGGCATCCAGACCTCGCATGCCAAAAGCCACCAGTTCATCAAAAACGTGGACCCCTACGTCATGCCCGGCGATCCGAAAAACGGCGTCATCTTTGGCATTCAGACAGACGGTCCCGGTGCCGAGTTTGAAGGGGACAAACGCATCCAGGCCTACAATTTTCGCATGTGCACCACCGATGTGCCGGAGAACCGTCTCGAATGGGAAAAGCCGGCGGGCTATGACGAGAAGATGTTCGAGCTGGCTCTGCGCAACTGCGAGGCTGGTGACGAACGCATCTCGTGGAATCCCCGCTGGATGCCCAACCGGAAAACGGACACCAACAACAACTTCGCCGTCAGCACCGACTTTATCGGCATGAACTACGACTACCCTGATGCCGATTACGCCACTCGCGAGCGCATCCTCAAGGAGCACATGCACTGGCAGAAGGGACTGATGTGGACTTACGCCCATCATCCGCGAGTGCCGGAGAAAGTGCGCGCGGCGTTCCAGAAACTCGGTCTCGCGAAGGACGAGTTCCCGGACAATGGCCACTGGCCGCGTCAGCTTTACGTCCGTGAAGCGCGCCGCATGATCTCTGATTACGTCATGATAGAGAAAAACTGCCGGCGCGAGATCGTAGCCGGAGACAGCGTGGGCATGGGCGCTTACAACATGGACTCCCACCACACGCAGCGCTACATCACGAAGGAAGGGTTCGTGCGCAACGAGGGCGACATCCAGACCGGAGTGCGGCCTTATCCGATCAGTTACCTATCCATCGTGCCCAAGGCGAGCCAGTGCACGAACATCGTCGTCCCGGTGTGTCTCAGTGCCAGTCACATCGCCTACGGCAGCATCCGCATGGAGCCTGTTTTCATGGTGCTGGGACAAAGCAGCGCCACCGCCGCAGCCCAGGCGATTGAGCAAAATGTGGACGTGCAGAAGATCGATCCCGCAAAGCTCAAAGCCAAACTGCTTGAGGACAAGCAAGTGCTCGATCTGGCTTTGTAACTCCGAATTCGGTTTAGGAAAATATAGCTCGATCCTGCCCAAAAAATTCAAAGCTGGTATTTACGGATATATTGTGCTCAAATTTCAATCTGCCGCACCTGTCGTAAACGGATCATGCCGACGCTTGTATTTGAAATTGAAGACGGTAGCCAAGTCATGGCTCCACTGGACGGTCGCACCACGATCGGCAGCGCCGAGGGTAACGACGTGGTCGCCGAACGGGAGGATATCGCGGCGCATCACGCGGAGATTTTCACGGGCCTGGATAATGCTTGGTGGGTGCGGGATCACAAGTCCCCAGCCGGCACTTTTGTAAATGGCAACCGGGTGACATCGCAGCGTCTGTCACCCGGGGATCTGCTGCTGTTTGGCTCGATCTCGGCCCGCTTCTTCATGGATGAGAATGCCGTCGCGATGGAAGCACCCGCGGAATCACTGTCTCCGGTCACGGCTGATCCGGACATCGAGAAGCAGAAGCTGGAAATCGCCAGGCTCGACGAGGCTTTGACGAATGCCAGGGCTGAGTTTGAGAAGACTATCAACGAACAGGAGTCGCGCGTTACAGAGCTGCAGAAACACGCCTCCGGACTGGAATCTGACATCGGCAGAAAGAAGCAGGAAATCGCGGGACTGACCGGCGCGCTGCAAGAGGCAGGGAAGATCGCCGATGCAAACCGGAGGAAGAACGAAGAACTCACCAAGTCCGTCGCCGAAGCGGCCGGGCGGCACGAGATGCTGTCACACCAGGTCTGGACACTCTCCGAGCAACAGCGCATCAAGCTCGTGGAGATGGAACGTCTCGAACAGGATCTCGCCAGCCTTGAGTCTCGCAGGATAGCGACGGCCGGAGTTCTGGAAGAACATGAAGCCGAGCGGCAGCGTGCGGAGGAGTCGCTGAAGCAGGCCGCACTGCAACACGAACAGGCGGATGCCGAACTTAAAAATCTTAGAGAGGAAAAAAGCCGCCTGACGGATGATATCCGCCGCATCGGCGAACAACGCGGCAGCCTGAGCCAGGAGCTTTCAGAACTTGAGGCGCGAAAATCTGAAATGCGCGCAACCCTTGACGGACTGGACAAGAGCCACAACGAGGTGCTGACCAAGCTGAATGCTAAAACGGAATCACTCGCGAAGACGACAGCACGGCACGACCAATTATCAGCAGGCATCGAGGAGAAAGAGGCGCGCCTGGCAGCACTGCAGTCTGAAGCCAGTGCATTGGCCGCAAAAATTGAGGCTGAGCGAAGCGAAGCGGACTCCCTTACCTCCACTAGGGAAAACCTCATCGCCCTGAATCAACAGCTGCAGGCTGAAGTGGCCGTCGTTAAAAGTAGGCTGGCCGAACTGAGCCGCACGGAGGAACAATTGCTGGAGTCGCGGAGGGAATTGCACCAGGCCGAGGCGGCGCATCTCTCACTGAAGATCGAAAATGATGAACTCACGCGGAAACACGCCGCCACTGAGCAGGCCGCGCTGGAGCTGGAAACGCACATCGTGGAATTGAAGGAAACCCAGGACCAGTTGGAGCAGGCGATACCGGCGCTCAAGTCCTCGCATGCAGAGGCGGAAAAGACGCACCTGGCACTGACTGAAGAAATCGAGCGGCTGCGTGCCAGTGCCGCTGGCGAACAGACCCGGCTCGGTGACATTTTGCAAAAGATTGACCAGGCGGCGCGCCGCCAGGCTGAGCTAGAACGACAGAGCCATGAACTCGCGATTGTGACGAAGCAACTTGGCGAAGTGCAGTCCCAGTTACAGTCGGCCGAACTCGAAAAGAACCAGACGGAAGTGCGGATTCAGACGCTAGCCCAGGCTTGTTCGTCGTCGCAGTTGCGGCTCACTGAGTTCGAGAGCGCTGAAAAATCTGCGGGCATGCGGGCGTCGCATCTGACACAACAGGAGACGGAATTAAAAAATGCCATCAAGCAATTGAACGACGAACAGCGGCGCGAGCGCGAGCGCTTTAAAGAGATGCGCATACTTTCCCAAGACGCCGAGAGCGAGACAGGCCGGCAGAAGGAGGAACTGACAGCGCAGCTGGCGGAACTGCATGCGGAAATCGCAAAGCTGGAGACCCGGTTGATGCACGCGCGGAGCTGGAATGCCGAGCTGGACCATCTCTATGAAAAACTTGGCAAAATGCCTGATGCCTCGCCAGAGGCGCGTGAGACCTGGCTGGAAATCCAGCGGCGGAAAAATGATATGGCCGATCAACTGCCCTCCGGCATTCAAGTGCGGCCGCAAAGCCGCCCCACCGTAGTGCCGCGGAGCCGGTGAGTTGTTTCTGAAGGCGGCATCAGTCCGCTAGGGCATTTTAAATTGAAATGTAGCCGAAGGTGTCGAGGGCAGCCTGCCCTCGGGAAGCTCCACACGTGGGCTGGCAGCCCACGACACCGACAAGAACCGGCCACGACATTATTAAAATGTCTAAAGTTCACAGGAAAATCGGAACGGATGACGAAAATGCCGAGCACTTGGATTGCTGAAGCCTGCTGCGGCGAATCGAAAGCTCATCCTAGGTGCTGTCAGGGCACCGCCTGCGAGATGGCGGCTCTCGGTGCTACTGATCATGCGGCGCAGTGTAAATCAAAACAAACTGACCCTATTCAAGGGTATATAAGGTAAGGAAGGTTGTGTTCATTTTGTGGAATCAGTCTGTGTCGCGCCTGAGGACGCCAAATTTTGAATTTTCACCGCAAACTCCCGCGCTGCTTTGATCTCCGCATCGTTTAGCGAAAATCCCGTCGTGCCCGAGGCCATGAGGTTGGTGCGATCCTGCCGGTGAGCGAGGCCCAGCGCATGCCCGATCTCGTGCGAAGTCACGCGTGGCAGCGGCTCATCAATGCCGCCCTCGACCGGCCGGAGACTCGCCGTGTCCTTCACCACGATAAGCCCGCGGTGGAAAAACCCGTTCGGCTTCACCTCCTTCACGTAGCACACGTTCAGTGCCGTCGCGCAGAGGCTCGCCCTCGGAATCATCGCATTCACTCGCATGAATTCCTCCTTTGCCTCCAGCTTCGGAGACAGAACCTCAGCCTCAGTGCGAACGATGGACTCGATCTCAAAGCGGATGCCCGCCTGCGACCACACCATGTTCAACTTTCCAAAAATGCGACGCACATCCGCCTCCGTCATCGTCGTATGCATCGCTGGCGTCGTCTTTGACTGAACGAGATGCACGCGCACCGGCAGGGTGAGCACTGGCGGTTTTGCCTCGGGCTGCACAACTCTAGCCACGGGCTCGCACATGCCGTATGGCGCAG
>JANNQW010000238.1:0-5991 GCA_031400955.1 Verrucomicrobiota bacterium | reverse complement strand
ACTTACGGCAAGACGGTCGCCGGGGGTTTCCCCGTGGGCGTGGTCTGCGGCAGGCGTGAATTGATGAAGCGATTTCGCGAGGATCGTCCGGCTGACATCTGCTTCGCGCGCGGCACGTTTAACTCGCACCCTCATGTGATGTGTGCTATGCAAGTATTCCTCGAGAGGCTGCAAACACCCGCTGTGAAGGAGCTGTATGCCGATCTCGAAGAAACATGGAACCATCGCGCCGTGGAACTCAACAAACGGCTGAAGGATGCCGGCCTTCACGTGTCCGTCGCTAATTTCTCGACAATTTGGACGGTATCGTTCACCCAGCCGTCCCGGTTCAACTGGATGTTTCAGTTTTACCTGAGGGCCCAGTGCCTCGCGCTGTCGTGGGTCGGAACAGGCCGTCTCATCTTTAGTCTAAATTTTACGGACGCGGATTTCGCTGAGTTCAGCGATCGTTTTATCGCCGCAGCGAAAAACATGCA
Source organism: Verrucomicrobiota bacterium (assembly GCA_031400955.1). GTDB lineage: Bacteria > Verrucomicrobiota > Verrucomicrobiia > Verrucomicrobiales > Verrucomicrobiaceae > VFKE01. The sequence goes on along the minus strand of JANNQW010000238.1, from coordinate 5,515 downwards.
GGCGGACGGATGGTGCTGGCATGATCCTTCTGTCACCAACAAGTCGATCCGTCGCAGCGTGCTGAAGGAGATGCTGCGGCACCGGTTTGGGAAACGCGCTGGATGAACTGGACCTGGCCCAGGCCGGAACTTGATTTGCCAGAAGGCTTACAATGGACTGGCGTGATCAATCGGATCCTCGATGATCTCGTTTTCATCCTCGAGGGAGTGGCGGACGTGATCCATCGGATCGATCAACTGACCGCGCATGAGATAGAGGGGCGCGCGCCAGTAAAGCAGCGCGTCATGGAACGGATCGGTCAGAATCTTGGTGGCCCAGGCAGCACCGGTCTGCACGTTGTAGAGAAAGAACAGGTGCACCGTGCGGAAGATGATGCCTCCCACGCCGAGCACGAACCAGGCGATCCCGACATCGTGCAGGTAGCCACGGAAGTCGGCCGCTGGTTCGATCAACCCGCCGATGGATGGTGCGAACCACAGCACCAAAGGACTCAAACCCCAGAAGGACATCAAAAACACCTTGCGTCGCAGGTTGTAGCCGATCTTGATCTCTTCTTTGTGCTCGTGCGTGGCGTGATTGACCTGATCATACCCCTGCGGCTCAAAGAAAAAGTGGCCTGACTGCCGGGTCGTCATGGATATGCCCCACGCAAGCAACGCAGCCGTTGCAGGATCCTTGAATGCTATCACATAGGAGGCGAGAAATGTAAGGGCGCTGATGAAATGCAGCGTCTGATTGATCCGGCTCTGGTGGTAATAGCGATGATCGTCCCAACGCTGAACTTCTATGGTTTTCAGGAATTCTTTCACGGTATTAGCGGGCAGGTATTGGGTTGGCGCACGATTAATTTACGTCTGGTTATAGCAATAAACACGATTTCATCATGATTGTCAGATCAATTGCCCGAGGCACGCGCAGTTTGTTAAATAATGCATTTTCATCTCGCACGTATATCTCGGAATGTATGGGTATAGCCAATTTGGTTAGGCAAATAGAGCAATGGCACAGTAAACGATCACTGTGGATTCCTTTATAATCTGAAGGTGCTGCAATTTCCATCCTGCGATTGTGACAGTATTGTTATAATAAAGGTGTGGATGACTTAAAAAGAGCGCGCTCTTATTTTCGATGAGTTGGATTTTTTTTCGTGAATATGTGAAAAACTGGCAAAACACGGGTGCTGTGGCTCCATCGTCACCCTTTCTGGCGCGCCGGATGGTTAAGGCGGCCAAGGTATCGGAAGCGCGTAACATTTTGGAGCTAGGGCCTGGAACCGGGGCGTTTACTCATGAGATACAACGGACGCTCCCAACTGATTGCAATTACCTTGGCCTCGACATGAACGCCGCCTTCGTTGCTTCCTTGAGAAGCCAGTTTCCGGGCCTCAGATTTGAGCAGGCTGCCGCACAGGATTTTGATTATGCCCCCTACATGGCTGGCGGAGGATTTGACACCATTGTCTCGGGATTACCGTGGGCGGCGCTGCCTGAATCAGTGCAGACGGCGCTTTTGGAGCGGATATTCAGCGTGCTGAAGCCGGGCGGGATTTTTGCAACTTTTGTTTACACGGGGATTCATTACTTGCCGCGAGGCCAAAAGTTCCGTCGTCTGCTCAAGCACCGCAGCAGGCAAGTGGAATCCACGCCAACTGTCTGGCTTAATTTACCACCTGCTTTCATTTACGTGGCGCGATAAGCCAGCTCAGTTGTCATGATGTGTAGTTCTTTGCACTGAATATTTCGGAATTGTGAGGGTCATCCATGCAATTCCACGCTGCGCATCCGTTCAGCGCACAGCTCCGGGCGAGTGGGATTGATGTAAGTGCCAGAGCCAAGCTCAAAACCGGCAAATTGGCTTAAACGGGGCATGATTGACAGATACCAGTGGAAGCAGCTTGACGAGGTGCCTCCGACTGGTGCGGAACGAATGAGGAAATTGTAGTCGGGGTCACCTGCGGCCTTAGCGAGACGTCGCAGTTGCCTGCTAAGCACACCGCTGAGTTCGACGATTTCATCATCTGAGATGGAATCATAGGAAGCCGAATGCTTTCGCGGAAAAATCCAGAGATGATAGGGCAGCAGCGCCGCATAAGGCACAAATGCGACGAAGGATGACCCGGCTTCAATAACGCGGTCTCCCGCATCGATCTCCTCGCTCAATACCTGGCAGTAAAGACATGCACCGTTCAATTCGTGAAAGCGCCGGGCTTCCTGCAATCGCATGCACACCTGGGACGAAAGCACCGGCGCGGCGGTGATCTGCGAGTGCGCGTGTTCAAGCGATGTGCCGGCCAGCTCACCGTGATTTTTGAAAATTACAATGCTCTCAACGCCCGGTGTCTTTCGCAAAGCTAGATAGCGCTCCCGATAAACTCGAAGCACGCTGGCGAGATGAGACGGTTCAACCTGATCAAGAGACACGTCATGACGCGGATGTTCGATCACCACCTCGTGCACACCGGCGGCGACCATCGACCGAAAAGTGCCGCGCACCTGTCGGCGCAAGTCATCTGTTTCCACGAAAGCAGAGAACTTGTTGGGCACCACGCGCACTGACCACATGCCATTCCCATTGGTTGCCCGGCAGATTTCGGGTGGCGCCAGGTGATCATTGCCCTCGCAAAATGGGCAATCATCGCGTCTGGGTAGTCGTCCGCGGCGCTTAAGTGAACGATGGTGAAAGTCATTCGGTCTGTTCTCACGCTCCGGTGCCAGCACTACCCAATCGAGCGTGATCGGATTGAAACGCAATTCAGACATTTTGATTCTTATTCAGGCCGGACTTGTTGTTATCTCTGTCGCAAGTTGAGATTTTGAGTAAGATAGCCATTATCACGAAAGCAACCCCTATAGCAGAACTGGCGGCGGTGGCCGGTAACTTTTCCGTCACATGATTTCATTCAATCCCATTCGCTGCCGTGAGTATGACAAGTCACGCGTAGCTCGTCTTTAGATACAACTTCATATTCTCCGCAGAATCAAACCAGTCGGATAAAATCATATGCAACGGTCACACAAGGATTCTGCCATGTCTGCAGCCAGAAAATTGCTGAATGGCATTCATTTGCTCCGTGAAAATGTCGAATGGGCGGGTAATTCGCTCGCTGCCCGGTGGCAGCCATTGGTGGCCGATACCGGATTCCGGGCCAGTGCGAGGAATCTGGCCCACTACCTTGCATTTCGCAGGCACGACTTGCGCCCGCTGCAGAAAGCACTGAGCCCACTGGGCTTGTCTTCGTTAGGCAGGTGCGAAGCGCATGTCCTGCCTACCCTTGACGCGGTGCTGGCCACGCTTAGCGCTATCGCCGGGAGGCACAAAAAAATCCACCCTGAAAGGCCGTCGCTCAAAGACTTTACCAAACCCGAACAAAGACTCGCGCAACGGGCTGCGGAACTGCTAGGTCCAGAGTCGCCACCTCGCTCAGTGCGTATTATGGTGACGTTGCCGGCTGAAGCGGCAAAAGACAAATCTCTGGTTCGCAAGCTCATTGAAGCGGGCACGACCTGCATGCGCATCAACTGCGCTCACGACGACCATCAGGCCTGGGAACGGATGATTCGTCACGTGCGCTCCGTATCCGCAAAGTGCAAACGTCCCTGCCAGATCATGATGGATCTTACAGGGCCGCGAGCGCGCACGGAATGGGTTTTGAAGCACGACACGGAGAGCCGAGTGCATCTCGACGACCGCATTCAACTGACACGAGGAAAGCCCGTCGCGGCACGGGCCTTTCCGTTTCAAGCTCAATGCTCACTGCCGGAAATAATTGCCGAATTGAAACCTCAAAGCCAGGTGTGCTTCAACGAAGGACGCATCCGTGCCCGCGTCGAACGACTCACACCGGATGGGGTGGAACTGCGCGTTGTCGACGCGCGGCACAAGGGCGAAAAATTCCGGGCCGACATGGCGCTGAACTTCCCCGGCACTGATCTGCACATCCCTCCGCTCACTGTGAAAGACCTCGCGGATCTCGATTTCATCGTGCGGCACGCTGATATAGTTGGCTATTCCTTTGTTCAGCGTCCCGAGGATATATCTGTGCTTCTAGGTGAACTCGATGCACGCCGGGCACGCTTTAAACGCAAATCAAAACTCGGCATTGTCGCCAAAATCGAAACCGCACGCGCCGTGCAAAATCTTCCGGATATCATTGTGCGTGCCGCAGGACGGGGTCCGTTCGGCGTCATGATCGCCCGCGGGGATCTCGCCGTTGAAGTGGGTTACCTTCGCGTTGCTGAATTGCAGGAGGAGATTCTCTGGCTCAGCGAAGCGGCAGGAGTTCCTGTCATCTGGGCCACACAAGTGCTGGAAACTCTCGCCAAAAAAGGCGTGCCGACACGCGCTGAAATCACTGATACCATTTACCCCTTTAAATCAGCATAACGGGTCCGAAGGAAGCGTTTGTTTGATCATTGAGCCAAGGATGCAAAACTAGGCTGAAGATTCTTCTGGCATCGCTCCAGAAAGGACGAAGGAAAGCTGTGAGGGCATCTTCCAGAGCATCGAGGGTGGCGAAGACCTTGTTGGCAATCGCATCTCGCAGCTGATCCCATAGTCCCTCAATGGGATTGAGTTCAGGACTGTAGGGAGGCAGCTTGATGATGCGCACGTTCTCCGGGAGCAGGGGCGAATGGTCCTCAGGATGAAAGCCTGCTCCATCGTAAATGACCACATGCACCGAACCCGGATCATGCCGGGCGATCTGCTTGAAGAACTCCACAGTAATCTGAGTGTTCATCGTGGGCACATAGGCAAACTCGCTGCCGGCCTTGCCCACTTCCAGCGCTCCGATGACGTATTGCCATTCATACTTCTGCTGATGGGGCACCACCACGCGCACGCCGGGCAATGACCACACACGACGGTGTTCGGTGTGCAGCCCGAAGCGCGCCTCATCCATCACCCACAAACGCACCGGTTTTCCAACGGGGATGTTCAGCGCACCGAGCTTGTCCACCAGCTCCGCCTTGAAGGCTTCAACCTTCAGGGGATCTTTTTTTACGTGGGATTTGCGCGGCACTTTGAGCCGCGCTGCGAACTTTCCCAGATATTTATACACCGTGCCCTCCGCGATCTGAATGTTGTGCTCCTGCTGGAGCCACTGGCGCACTTGCCCGCCCGTGCGCCAGCGCCCGGCTTCTAGCCCGGCCTTCATTTCTTGGGCAGCCTGCGCCGTGAGCCGGTTGCGCGCGTCAGGACCTTTGCCGCGCTCACGTTCCAACAAGCGCTGCACGCCACCTTCACGAAACGCATTAAACCAGCGCCTGATCGTATCCAGGCAGCGTCCGCTGGCACCGGCGATTTTTTCATAGGTCAGTTCGCCCTCCAATCCCAGGCGAATGACTTGAAGCCGCTCGCGTTTCCAGCCAGTTTGCTCTGCCTTCTCAAGCTTTGCGATCTGTCCGGCCTCTTGATGTCTGTCGAGTTGTTGTCGTGGTCTTCCCATTTCTCACTCTTACCCATCCTTTACATTACTTCAAACTTATTTTGCTGATTTATACGGGCAAATGGTAT
>JANNQW010000237.1:0-22624 GCA_031400955.1 Verrucomicrobiota bacterium | reverse complement strand
GGGTCAGTCCTAACATTTAAACATAATTCTTGCGCGTCGCGCAGTTTTCTGACAGCATCCGCCTATGCCCCGCCCGCTCCGCTTTGAATATCCCGGTGCGCTTTATCACGTCATGGCGCGGGGCGACGGCGGGCGAAGGGTGTTCGAGTCCAAGGAGGATGCCCAGGCTTTCCTTGCGCTGCTGGGCCGGGCTTGTGGGCGCTGCGGCTGGCGCGTCCATGCTTGGGTGCTGATGAGCAATCACTTTCATCTGCTGCTGGAGACGCCGGAGCCGAACCTGGTAGCAGGCATGAAGTGGCTCATGGGCGTCTTCAGCCAGGGGTGGAACCGGCGGCGCAAGCGTCGCGGGCATGTTTTTCAGGGACGTTACAAATCAGTGCCGGTGAACGCAGATGAGAATGCGGGGGAGTATTTCCGCATCGTGGCCGATTACATTCATCTGAATCCGGCGCGCGCGGGGCTGGCCGGTGGGCGGAGCGGGCGCAAGCTGCTGAGTTACGAATGGAGCAGCCTGTGCGACTACGTCCGGTCGCGAGGTCCGCAGTGGCTTGAGAGGGCGCAAGTGTTGCAGGCATTCGAGCTGGCGCAGAACCGCCGAGGACGGCTGGCGTATGTGAAGCATTTGGAAGAGCGCGCCCGAGAACCCGGCACGCGCCCCAGCAGTGCGAGCGATGCGGCACTACGTCGCGGCTGGTATCTGGGCGCCGAGAGCTTTCGGGACCGGCTGCTGGAACTGGCGGCGAAGACGATGAAGCGCGTGCGGCGCGAAAGTGTGAACGGTCTGGTGCCACGTGAGCATGATGAGCGGGAGGCCGGAGAGCTGGTGAAGCGGGCATTGAAGGCGGTGGGATTGCCGGAGCAGGAAACGCAATTGCGCAAGCTGAAGGCCGGGGACGTGCGCAAGGCGCAGGTGGCGCACCTGCTGCGGGAGCGCACTGTCGTTGGAGCGCGCTGGATTGCCCAACGGCTGGGCATGGGCCATGCTGGTGGAGTCGGGCGCACCGTCAGGTGCGTGATGCAGGACGGCAAACAGAGAAAAGCGTATGAAAAACTCGAAAAAATGTTTAAATGATAGGACTGACCCGAATAAAAAACTAGGACTGAACCGTTTGACTGTAGTGCTGATGAAGGATCTCCATGTGGAATATGTCACGACGGCTCTTGGAAACAAGATTATCATTTTGAAGTAACTACTTGCCCGGGGGACTGTAAATTCCCATGATTAACCTAAGTATTTTTTGTCAGTTGGGCTCTATTGCGGCGGCGGCGGTCATGCTTCAATCATGTGTTAAAAGACCTGATAATGCATTGATGGCAGCTATTGAGAAAGAAAACGTAGCGGCAGGAATGCGCCCGATTAATATGGCATGGCAATTGAGGAAAAATGACGGTCGTAATCTTTTATGGGTATATCAATCAAGCCATCGTTGGGCGGGCTCTGTAGCAAAATCTATTGCTTTGGATGGACAATCTTTACTGTGGCAGGAAGATTGTTATTATAGCGGAAGGATATACAAATCTATTGAGATTGATAACATGACAGAAATGCTTGTCGTTTATTATGATTATACAACAAAAAAGTGTAGTATTCGTCTTGTGACTGATAACATGGAGCTAGAAAAGATGGTTTCAGATAGCTTGCCCATTAATGGGGGAGATCCAAAAGTAGCTTGCGCTATTGCTGAAAAAATTCTTAAGATATGGAATGCAAGTCTTGATGAGTGAATGTGTAATGGGTCATCTAAAAGAGGGCTATTAATTATTCGGGACACTTCAGCCGACAGAATCAACCCGCCTAACATGCCTTGAAGAGTCGCAACACCGTAGGTGCATAATTCATGATTTCAGCGTATTCTCCAAGGCTTCCTCCCAACATTTGAAGTGCGACAACTGGGCGTGAGTAATAGACTTCGTTTGGGACTCTGGTATAGGCCCGGCAACAGGCAGCCCGCGACTCACATGCGACCAGCACACCACGCCTTTTTCAACAAGTCGTGCTGCGCTTTCAGTTTGCTTGCACAAGCTGGGCCGCAGCCATAAGGTCTCGGCAGAAAAAATGCAATTCCCGCTCAAAGCTCCAACAGATTCTTGCCAGATACCAGAGGGACCGTTTTGTCTTACCTGCGGAGTGAATATTGGGGAGATCGAAGGATTCATTCGGCTGACAACGGGCGCAATTCTCTACACCAACCGAAAGCGTGACACAGGCGGCCCTTCCGACAAGATGGATACGGTGTTTTCACTTTGGTATCATGGCCCTCATACTGTAACTGGGACTACTGAGGACGGACGGCACATCATCGATATGAACAACACTGGGTTTTCGATGGATATTGTGGAGCCATTGCAGGGTGGGCAAGTGGACATTCACTTTTGCTCGACGGCGTGCCTTGGATCGTTTTTCTCTAAAGTGGTGAAGCGTTTCGACGACGGCATTCAAGAAGCCACCGAACAAGCCGAACAAGACGGTGGTGGACAACCGGCTACCCGCTCCGAGTCGAAATGACCCTCTTGACTACAACCCTTAACCCTGTTGCGGAGAGGCGCTCTCGGTAGCCGGTGCCAGACCTCGACGTTCTGCATAAAATATGATCTGCAAAGCGACAATCCTCGTGGCCGTGCAACTTCTAGCATTTGTCGCTCAGGCCACAGCCTCGGAAATGACCGCATCCTTGGCCAGCAAAGTCGCGGAATCGGATCTTGTCGCCATCATCAAGATTCAAGCTGTTGAGAGGGGGAAGATTCATGTCCCGCATGATTGGCATTCAGCCGCACAAGATTTCAAGATGGATGCAGTTGTGATTGATCGAATCAAGGGTGATTCGCCCGACACAATCGTAGTTACCGCCTACTCAACCTCTTACACAGTGTCAAACGAGGACGGAAGCGGGAGTGGAATGATGTTTTCTACTGCTGGCTTTTCGGCTTACGGCATAGAGCCCGGCAAGTCTTATCTTGCATACCTTCGAGAAGATACCGGCGGTCAATACAAGCTTGGCTGGAACTCAAATCAGCTTCTTGAGGAGATTAGTCCTGACGGATTGATGGTTAACGACATTGGGCAGACAATGGAGCAGGTTTCCCTGCTTCCAAAGGTTTGGAAGCTACGTGCACTTGCCTTTGTCACACATCCAGCCACCTTACCGTCCGCACTTGCTACGCTTGCTCTTTTCGCCATTTGGATCATCCGAAGGAGACGGAATAGAAGGCTTAAGAGACAATCGACGGGAAAACAAGAAGCTCCCTTCCAACATTGAAGTGTGACAACTCCTGCTTCCGATGGACAAAAGCCGACACTTCTGTAGACTTTGGGCGTGTTTACCGGCACTTCTGATGGTGAATTAACTGTTCGCCCGGCTCAACGCGCCAAATGCACACCAATGGCTAATCCATACACCGAGCACACAAAGGACAAACCTAGGGACACCTTCTTTGACAGCTACGATGCTCATGCAAAGACATTGAGGGGATGGCTCATTCTTTATGGAGCAGGGTTACCCGCATACTTTCTGAAGGAGCAGACATTCGCTGGTCTGCTGAAGCAATCAGGCAACGGAGAGATCATTATCGGACTCTTTCTCGGAGGCATATTGCTCCAAGTAGCCCAAGTGTTTTTTTACAAGATTTCGATGGGCTATCTTTACCTTGGTGAGCTTGATGAGAAGTTTACCAGAACCAAACGGCACCAAGTCAGTTCTTGGTATAGCAACCTCACATGGCCAGTGGTGATCTCTGACTTGGGCACTATCTTCGTTTATGGCTGGGCAAGCTGGATGCTTCTTGTCGCCTTCTTACACGCACCTCCGCCGCCTCCGCCGATCGGCGTTGCCCCTGTTCGGACTCTCTCTGCATCGGCAACAGATACTGTCCCGCCTGCCTCAACTAAAACGTCGAATGAACCCAATACAATGCGACCGAAAACGCCTAACAAAACGAATGCAATCAATGGCTCGTATGGCATATGTCGAGTCAGCGACGCTTCCGGTTCGCCAGGCCGGTCAGGTGATGAAAGAACCAAAGCAGAAAAATGCCTATGAAAAACTATGCAAAATGCTCAAAAACTGGGACTGCCCCGTTTGAGACCCGTTTGAAGGTCAAACGATAAGATGAAATCGTGGAGCTTAGCAACCATGCTCTGCGCTTCGTTGGCGCACTCATCCGAGCTAGTCGTGGACTGGTCATTGGACTTGAGCAACCCTGATCAATACATTTCGCCGCCGCTGCAGCTAGTGTGTGTAGCAACCAAGAGCATCTACACAATCAAGGGCGCTCCTGAGGTCGGTGAGAATAAGGCGCTCCACCGCTACCAACTGCCAAAAGAAATCACGGGACGATGCATTCTCTCCTTGGGAGGTGGTATGGAACCTAAATGGTTTGATGGGAGTCATCAAATTGACATCACCAACGCCAAGAGTGTGGTGCATACCAAAATGCCAGGAACCTCGGCACCATTCGTTTTCAAGTTGCACAGAAACGCGGGGGAAGTGGAGGCGTTGGAGTTGCATCTTTTCAAGCTCTCCAAGGAAGGCTTTCCTTTGCCTGAATGGGGATACGTAACTGACTTTGGGCCGTCTCGAAACGAGCAGATACTCACCCGAAAGTTTATCATTCCATTTGCAGGATCCGGTGAATATTTGGCTTACTTAGTTGAAGCCATTAAGGGGAAGGAGCCACGATACATGTATGCCAAGAGGTTTGCAGTCAGTCAGGACAACTTGGCAACTCATGATCAGCGGCGCACCATAGACGACCTTCAAAAGGATCCACACAAAACTCTGATTGAGTTTACTGCTACGGATGAGTTCTCGGGCGTAGTAGCAGTTGCACTCGTCAATGGAGGCTCACTGCGTCACGTCAGAGTCTCGCAAGATGGTTCAATTATTCAAGATAGCGGCGTCAGCGTGCAAAAATGAAAGGGAAACGGGGAAACGGGGTCAGTCAGCAACACTTGACTGGAAAACACCACGTCCGCCAACGGCCACTGCAAAACAAAGCGTGCGGCAATGCCTCACCTATGAAGGGTGTCAAGTGTGGCAGTCCTTTTGATATGTTTTTTAGCTGGGTTTTGAGTTACATATAATATAAAAAGGATCAGTCCTAACATTTAAACATAATTCTTGCGCGGCGCGCAGTTTTCTGACAGCATCCGCCATGCCCCGCCCGTTGCTTCTTGAATATCCCGGTGCGCTTTACCACGTCATGGCGCGGGGCGACGGCGGGCGAAGGGTGTTCGAGTCCAAGGAGGATGCCCGGGCTTTGCTCGGGGCGCATAGTGTCTGTCCCTTGGCAAGAGAATGGTCGCTAGAATTTCATTGATGATTTGTCCTGCCTCTGGGAGTTGGACGCTTGAGTTCCCATCAAAAACCGCGCTTGCCTGCTGGGTAAAACTCCGTTATTGCCAGCTTCGACATGATGAAGGCAATCTTGGCTCTGGAAGATGGGCGCCATTTTGAAGGCGAAGCATTCGGTGCGGGGGAAACCCGGACCGGTGAAATTTGTTTCAACACCTCCATGACCGGCTACCAGGAGGTGCTGACGGATCCGTCATATCGCGGACAGATCGTGACCATGACCTATCCGGAGATAGGGAACTACGGCATCAACCGCTTCGATGGCGAGAGCGATGAGCCGCATGTCCGCGGGTTTGTCATCGAGGAACTCTGCGACACGCCGAGCAACTGGCGCAGCGAGGAGTCGCTCGACGACTTCCTTAAGCGCTGGAAAATTCCTGGCATTCAGGGCATCGACACCCGGGCACTGACGAAGCATCTGCGCACGCGCGGCGCGATGCGCGCCGTGATCACGAGCGGCACGGCGACCGTGGCTGAAGCGGTGCAACTGGCGCAGGACAGCGCGCCAATGAGTGGAAGCGATTTTGTCAAAGAAGTGTCCGTGAAAAAAGCATTCCAGTGGGACGAATCCAACACGGAGAGCTGCCGCTGGGGCATCCCGAATCCATCTCAGAACATCGTCGCCGGACGCGACGGCGCCTTTGCCGCCCTGCCATCCGTGAAGCACCGCATCGTGGCCTTTGATTTCGGCATCAAGCGCAACATCCTGCGCCGTTTGCGGCAGGAGGGCTTTGAGGTGCAGGTGGTGCCATCAACGACGAAAGCGGAGGATGCGCTGGCGCTTAAGCCCGACGGCATCTTTCTGAGCAACGGCCCCGGCGATCCTGCAGCGCTCGATTACATTCATGCCGAGGTCAAGAAGCTCGTCGGAAAGAAACCGATCTTCGCCATCTGTCTCGGCCACCAGATTCTCGGTCACTGCTTCAGTGGAAAAACTTTCAAGATGAAGTTCGGCCATCGCGGCGCCAACCAGCCGGTCAAGGATCTCCGCAACGGCCAGGTGGCCATCACCGCGCAAAACCACGGGTTTGCCGTGGACGACACGGCCTTGCCTCCGAACGTCGAAGTCACGCACTTGAATCTCAACGATAACACCGTCGAGGGCTTGCGACACAAAGATTGGCCCATTTTCAGCGTGCAATACCACCCTGAGGCGGCTCCTGGACCAAATGATGCCAGCTACTTCTTCAGGGAATTCGCTGAATTGATCCAGGCGGCAAAATAGTGACGGGCATCCTGCCGCTACTACTGCTTGCCACCTGTCAAGACGCCTGCTAAAACTAGATTCACAATGCCTAAAATCCAACTTATTACTCCGGACGGCACCAAGCTGGAATTTGAACTCACCATGGACCGCGCGACTGTCGGTCGCGCCGAGGACAATGACATTGTCGTGCCGGACAGCTCCGTATCCAGCCGCCACGGTGAAATCCTGCTTAATGGCAAGAATATTGATCTGGTTGATCTGGGCTCGACCAACGGCACCTTTGTCGGCGGTGAGCGCGTGGAGCGCGCGGCAATCAAACCGGGAGGAAAGTTCAAGTTTGGCAATGTCGAAGGTCTACTGATTGGCGGAGATATTTCGACGGAAACTGATGAGAAGGGATTATCCGCAACTCCGGAAGAAGAGGAGTCGCATTCATCTTGGAGCGGAGAGCCAACAGCTTCAGCCGTCATCGGCGGTCTGGGGGCTACGCCTTGCCCGGTTCGCCAGCGCAGGGGTTTCGGTCCCAAGGTGAAGCAAAAAGATACTGTCGCCAGCCTGGCTGTCATGATTGGCCTTATTTCCCTTCTCGTCTGTGCTGGTGCAATTTTTCTGATTTCCAAGATGGGCGCGTGAAGTTCACCGACAGCCCGCCGCTGGAGCCAGACGGAAAATTTGACCATGTGTCAAATCCCGCGACCTGACAGCGCGACATCTCTCTTTTCACTTACCCCTTTTTACTTTTCACTTTCCCATGTCCAACACGATTATTGTAGGCCTCCAATGGGGCGACGAAGGCAAAGGTAAAATTGTCGACTATCTCACCGAGCGCAGTGACGTGGTCGCCCGCGCGCAGGGTGGTAGCAACGCGGGACATACCGTCATCAGCGGTGGCCAGAAATACATCCTGCATCTCGTCCCCAGCGGCATTCTCTGGCCGGACAAGCTTAATATCATCGGCAACGGCGTTGTTATCGATCCACTCGGTCTGCTGGAAGAAATGGCCCAGTTGCGTTCGCAAGGTGTGACCATCACGCCGAAAAACCTGCTCATCAGCGAGCATGCGCATCTCACAATGCCCTACCACCGCGCACTTGACCTCGCGCGGGAGAAACGCCGGGGCGCAAATAAGATCGGCACCACCGGCCGCGGAATTGGTCCGACTTATGCGGACAAAATTGAGCGTCAGGGATTGCGCGTAACTGACCTGCGCGACCTGTCCAGTCTAGCGACTGAAATCGAATGGCGAGCGGAATTGCACAACCAGGAACTTGCGAGCGCAGGCGCGGAGAAGATTGATGTTGCCGCTGTGGTTGCGCAAATCAGCGCCGCCGCGAAGCAGTTGCAGCCGCATGTCGCCAACACGGTCGTCGTGCTCAACGAAGCGATTGCTGCCGGCAAGCACATTTTATTTGAAGGTGCACAAGGCAGCTATCTCGATATTGACCACGGCAGTTATCCGTTCGTCACTTCATCCAACACCACCGCTGGTGGAGCCTGCACGGGCAGCGGCGTTTCCCCGCGCAAGATGGATTGCGTCATCGGTGTAGCCAAAGCTTATACTACGCGCGTTGGCAGTGGACCGTTCGTCTGTGAGAACGACGCCATCGCCGACATGCTCCATGGCATGGGGCGCGAATTTGGCTCCACTACCGGCCGCGCGCGTCGCTGCGGCTGGCTTGATGCTGTGCTGCTGCGATATGCGGTGATGGTGAATGGCTGCGACGAGATCGCGATCACAAATCTGGATGGTCTTGATGGGCTGGACAACGTTCAAATCTGCACGCATTACGAGCTCGATGGAAAAACGATCAAGCATCCACCGGCGACTGTTGCCGAGATGGAGCGCTGTCGACCGGTGTTTGAAACGCATGAGGGCTGGAAGAAGGACCTCAGCGGCCTCACGGCTGGTTCGCAGCTGCCCCCGAAAGCCAAGGCCTATCTCGACCGCATTGCGGAACTTGCAGGCGCGAGGATTTCGCTGCTTGGTATTGGACCCGCACGCGATCAGACGCTCGTGCTGGGCTGATCGCATGAGCGCCAAAACCGAAGACCTAGAGATCCCGCGTCACATCGCCATCATCATGGATGGCAATGGACGGTGGGCAAAGGAGCGCGGACTGCCGCGCACCGAGGGACATCGCCGGGGCGCGGATTCGGTGGAGACGATTGTCGAAGGCTGCGGCGAGTTGGGCGTGGAGTTTCTCACGCTCTATGCCTTTTCCACAGAGAACTGGAAGCGCCCAAAAATGGAGGTCAGCGCGCTGATGAAAATGCTGGAGCATTTTCTCAAGGTCAAGATGCCAAAGCTCATGGAGCAGAACGTGCGATTGCAGGCCATCGGACGGCTTCACGACCTGCCGGAGCGCACCCAGAGGCAGCTTCATAAAACCATCGAAGCCACTTCACAGAACTCCGGCCTCACGCTCATCCTCGCACTGAGCTACGGCGCGCGGGAGGAGATCATCGACGGCATCCGCAGTCTCATCGAAAGCATTGAGCAAGGCCATCTCGACAAGGGCATGATCACTGCCGACGTTTTTAGCAAGCATCTTTATACCCGTTATTTTCCTGACCCGGATTTACTGATCCGAACCAGTGGAGAGATGCGTATTTCAAATTTCCTGCTCTGGCAGCTCAGCTACACGGAATTCTATATCACGCCGACGTTGTGGCCGGACTTTCGCAAACCGCAGTTCGTCGAGGCGATCCGGGAATTTACGCGGCGTGACCGACGCTTTGGCGGAGTGGGTTAGAAGTGCTGGGGGCAGCCTGTCCCAAATAGCCCATTGAGGCGGGCTGGCAGGCCACCACGCAAACTAACGTCAATCCATCTCCCGGCTGATGTGCGTCATGAAGGTGCTGCGCACACGCTCGGGCTGGATGGTGGATTTGCGCGCCAGGCTGATAAGCCAGCCGTTGATGGCGTCCCGTCCTTTTTCTGCCTTGATGATCTTCTCGATGTCTGGCCGAACTTTGTCGAGGGACACTTCGGGCCCGGGGCGTTTGGCGTCGCAGAGAATGATCATGAAACTCGAACCGACATCAATGACCTTGCTGATTGCTCCAGTCTTGAGGGAGAAGGCTGTCTCGGCGACTTTCTTGTCCATCTGCGAGCGCTCGATCCAGTCCCATTCGCCGCCTTGATCAGCGTGGCTGTCCTGGGAATAAGTCTTGGCCAGCTGAGTAAAGTCACCACCGCCGCTGATTTTGGCGTGCACTTCTTCTGCAGTTTTTCTCTGGCTCTCCACGGTGGCGCCAGCATCGCCTCCAACAGGATACTTTGGAATAGTGATGGTGCTGATCTTGACGAAGTCCTTGTCGCGAAACTTGTCTGAATTTTTATTGAAAAACGCGGTCACTTCCGCTGGCGTCGGAGGAGTGATGCCGCGCATATGCTGCTGCTTCATCACTTGCACCACGATCAGCTTTTCCTGTAGCTCGCGAAACTTTTTCAGGGTCATGCCAGACTTGGCTAGTTCAACGATGAACTTGTCGCGGTCGCCACCGAAGCTCTCGATGATGATGCGCTTGATCTCATCTTCGATGTATTCGGGTTTGATGGACCCGCCCATCTTGTCGAATTCACTGAGCACTAGTTGCCGCTCGATCAACGCGTCCAGTGCCCGTTCATGGAGGTCGGAAAGACGGCGTTGCGCTTCATCGCTGTCCTTTACAGTCATGCGGATCATCTGTCCCTGGGCCTCCACGGCGTCGCGCACTTCTTTGCTGGTGATGGGCTTGCCGTTGACCGTGGCGGCGATGCCGTAAGTCTCCCCCATGCTGAGGCTGGCCAGGCAATGCAGCGTCAGCACGGAAAGTGCTGCGGAAAAAAATCGTGGAAATGCGTTCATAATTAGAGGCTTCGCAAGAGTTGAAGGGCTTCACGCAAGAGTAGGGTAGGCTCCTGCGCTGTCAATCTGGGAAACTTCCCATCCGGCTGGAGGTAGCGACCGTTTTTTGTGATCATGAGTTTGTTATCTTTGATCTCAACCTGGCTCACGCCGGCGTTTGCGGCCGCGAGTTTCAGCGCGGCGCAGCAGAGCAGGTTCTCCACGGCGGAGGGCAGGGGGCCGAACTGGTCGCGCCAGTCGCGTTCCAGGGCATCGAGTTCCTTGCGCTTCATCACTTCACCCAAAAGCCTGTAGGCCGTGATGCGCTGCTTCACATCCTCGATGTAAACCGACGGGATGAAGACCGGTGCGAGTGATTGAAGAATGGAATCAGGCATGGAAGCTGGATTATTCTGCGCGAACTGCGCCTCACTGAAGCAGAGAAAGGCGGCATGCAGGCTAACATCCGCAGGTGGCGCTGCGCGGCGTCCCTGCATCCGCGCAACCGCCACCTTCAACATTTGGCAGTAGAGGTCGAAGCCCACCGCCGCGATGTGTCCACTTTGTTCGGTGCCGAGAAGATTTCCCGCGCCGCGGATTTCCAGGTCGCGCATGGCAATCTTAAATCCGCTGCCCAGCGCGGTGTATTGCTTGATAGCATTCACGCGCTTGCGCGCATCGCCACCGGTCATCAAGTCACGGGGAAGCATGAGCCAGGCGTGGGCGCGCTCACCGCCGCGTCCAACTCGTCCGCGAAGCTGATAGAGATCCGCCAGTCCAAAACGATCCGCCCGATCGATGATGATGGTGTTCGCGTTCGGAATATCGACGCCGCTCTCGATGATCGTCGTGCAGACCAGCACATCGGCCTCGCCGTTGACAAAGGTTTGCATTACGTCCTCCAGCATGTTGGCATCCATCTGCCCGTGACCTACCAGCACCCGCGCCTGCGGGCAGAGGGCTTCGATCTTGGCTTTCACATTCTCGATGCTCATCACCCGGTTGTGCAGGAAGAACACATGGCCTCCGCGCTCGATCTCCGCATTGATCGCGTCGCGCATGATCAGTTCGTCATAACCGCAGATGGTGGTCTGCACCGGATGGCGATTGGGCGGCGGAGTCTCGATGGTGGACATGTCGCGGATGCCCATCAATGCCAGATAGAGCGTGCGGGGGATCGGCGTGGCGCTGAGAGTCAGCACGTCCACCAAACGAAACAAATCCTTAAAGCGCTCCTTATGCTTTACGCCGAAGCGCTGCTCTTCGTCGATCACCGCTAGTCCGAGGTTCTTGAAATGGACGTCTCTCGAGATCAGTCGGTGCGTGCCGATCACGATGTCCACGGTGCCTTCTTGGATATCCCGCACAATCTCACGCTCCTTTTTTCCCGGAGTCAGACGGCTGAGCATTTCCACTTTGATTGGGTAGTCGGACATGCGTTCGCGGAATGTATGCCAGTGCTGTTGCGCCAGCACAGTTGTGGGCACCAAAACCGCAACCTGCCGTCCGCTCATCACCGCCTTGAACGCGGCTCGTATTGCAACCTCTGTCTTGCCGAAGCCGACATCGCCGCAGAGCAGGCGGTCCATTGGCTTTTCGATTTCCATATCACGCTTGATCTCCTCGACGCACCGCAACTGGTCTGCAGTTTCGCGGTAGAGGAATGACTGTTCAAATTCCACCTGCCATTTGTTGTCGGGCGTGTGGGAGAATCCCTTGACCGTCTGACGCTGGGCCTGGGTGGAAAGCATCTTCGCGGCAAACTCCTCTACGCTGCGCTCCGCATTGGCGCGTGTGCGGCTCCAGCGCGCGTCGCCGATCTTGTTGAGCGGCGGGGTCCGGCCGCCGGTGCCGACGTATCGGGAGACCAGATGCGCTTGAGCCACCGGCACAAAGAGTTTTGCGGCGTCCGCATACTGGATCACGAGCACTTCCTCCCGCGCCGCGCCGCGCGCCTCGACACTCGCAAATTTTCCGATGCCGCAGTCCGCGTGGACGACGAGATCACCCTCCTTCATTTCGCGCAGCAGGTCGCGCGCCTGGCGCAGCACCTGGGCTTCGTCGAGCTTGGAGCCGCGCACGCGACGCGTGTGCTGGTGACGACCGAAGATTTCTGCGCCGGTCAGCACAGCCAGCTTGGCGCCGGGCACGGTGAACCCGCGGTGCAGCAATCCCGAAACGAGCACCAGCGCATTCTGTTTGATCCATTCGGCTCCGATGAGTTCCTCGAATCGTTCGCGTTCGCCATCGTTGTGAAAGAACATCGTCACCCGCCAGTCGTCATGCCGCCATTCCTCGATCTGCTTGGCAAAGCGCGTGCGACGGGCTTCGTGCAGCACGAAATCGCCGGCATCAAACACGCCGAGTGGATTTTCGAATATGGCCCTGGTGAAGTCTTCCACGAGTGAGTCGCATGCAGCTCCGCTGGTGATAATGACATGCGGCACAGGCTTGCAGCCTGTGCCACTTTCCGGATCACACTCGATGGCGATGATCAGATCGCTGGAACGGATGTGTTCTTTGACTTTGGCTGTGTCGCTGCCACTGGTGCTTTGCCGGAGAAGAAGGGTGACGTTATTGATCTGGCGCACGGAGGTCTGCGTATGGATGTCGAAGGCGCGGAGTGATTCGATTTTGTCATCGAGAAACTCAATGCGCAGCGGTTCCTCGGCCACCCATGGAAAAATATCCACGATGCCACCGCGCCGCGCAAAGTGGCCGCGCTCCGCCACAACAGGCACGCGCTCGTATCCGGCATCGGCGACATTGGAGAGCAGAGCCTCAACATCGAGCCCCGTCCCGCTGCGTAAATCCATGCCAGACGCCGTGAGTTCACCGGGAGCGGGTGCGGATTCCTCCAAGCTACCAGCGCAAATTACGACGACGCCCGCATTGCTTCCGTTGATGTGCGCGAGAATGGAGACACGCTCTGCGTGCGTGTCAGGATCGCCCAATGAGGAGGCGTCATCCATGGAGGCAAGTCTTGGGAAAAACAAGGATGTGACACCCCAGGCTGTGAGATCAGCGTGCACCTGCTCCTGCGTGCGGGCATCAGGGCACAGCACCCAGGCGCGCTTTTGTTTGGCGGACTTGAGCGTCAGAGCTGCGGCGAAGGGCCAGGCTTCGCGCGTGATGTGATCGAGCACGATGCCTTTGCCGTCTTGGAGATTGCGCAGTTTGCTGGAAAATGCCGCGACGCGTCGCACCCGATCCACCAGCGCCGGAGCGGCGGGTGAAGTGATGATTGCGGTGGCGTGTGCTGGCATGAAACGACAAAGAACCACGTCCGGCGCGGAAAGCGCGGACGTGGCGAATTTTTTATAGAGCGCGCTGAAGTGTCAGCGCCTTCGCCTGTCGCAGCACTCCAGAATCTGCTACGAAGCTTTGCGCGAACGGGGGGATGCCTTGGGGGTGGCGGCCTTCGGCGTTGCTTGGGGTTCCGCGGGGCGCGGTTCACTCCTCACTGCAGCCGGAACGGGCACGCCAAGAAGTCTACCGGCCTTGTCGTGGTCTCCTTGAAAATGTCGCAAGGCTGTTTTGCGCAATTCACGTTCCAGCCAGGGCATCAGTTCAAAGTCGGGAATGCTCTGGGCGTTTTGAATGAGACTCTGCAAGGCATCCTGCATGCGGGTGAGCGTGTGGATCGGCGTGGCGATTCGATGAGTGTTGCTGCCGACGGGGATGTCCGCCGGCAGAAGCACGTCGGTGTTGCAGAGGGCGCATGCGCGCTGGATCGTGTTCTCCAGCTCGCGCACGTTCCCCGGCCAGTCATAAGCTTCAAGCATGGAGAGCGCGTCTTCGCTGAAACGCATTTGTGGCGTGCGTCGTCGCACCGCCATGCGATGGAGGAAAAATTCTGCCAGTGTGCGGACATCGTCGCGACGCTCGCGCAGCGGCGGGATGTGGATGCGCACGACGTTGAGCCGGTAGAATAAATCTTCGCGGAAGCGGCCCTCGGCGACTTCTTCCTCGAGATTTTTATTGGTCGCCGCCAGCACGCGCACATCGGTTTTCAGAGTGTCATTGCCACCGACCCTGCTGAATTCGCCGTCTTGCAGAACGCGCAGGAGCATGCTCTGCACCGTGAGCGGCATGTCGCCGATCTCATCGAGAAAGAGGGTGCCGCCATCGCATTGCTCGAAGCGGCCCATGCGCTGCGTGGCCGCGCCGGTGAAAGAGCCTTTTTCGTGACCGAAGATTTCGCTTTCCAGCAGGTTGTCCGGAATGGCGGTGACATTGATGGCGACGAAATCCTTCAGCGCTCGAGGACTGAACTTGTGGACGGCGCGGGCAACGAGTTCCTTGCCGCAACCGCTCTCTCCCGTGATCATCACCGCGGCGTCGGAGCGGGAGACGCGGCCGATCATCTTGAAGACCTCCTGCATGGCCTGGGAACGGCCGATGATGGTTTCTTGCAGGCTCTCGGAGGCGACAGGCGAGGCGCTGGCGAGCGTGACCTTGCGAGCATCTACGGCACCGAGGGCGTTTTCCACGACAGACCTCAGTTCATAGGGCAACTGCTCCTTGCGCAGGAAATCATAAGCGCCGAGCCGCATGGATTCGATTACCGCGCTGGTGGCCGCCGGTCCGCTGTAGAGCAGCACCATGGCGTTGGGATCCTGCTGACGGAGGCGCTTAAGCAGTTCGATGCCGGTGATGCCGGGCAGCCTTGCTTCACTGAGAACCAGATCGGCCCGCTCCTTTGCATAAGCGACGAGGGCGTCTTCGCCACGGGCATAGCATTCCACCGTGACTCCGGGGGCCTTGAGGTGAGAGGCTGCCCAAGTAATAAAATCTGTGTCCGCGTCCACGATGAATAATCTTGTGGGAGGCGCTGGGCTGGCTTTGCTTTGCATCGGGGAGGGGGAGGGGAGTCTTACACATATGGTGTGGGTCGCCAAGCGGGAATCTTAGTCCTGCGGGTGGTCGACAAGGTTGTTAAAATATTGCCGCCGAGGTGAGGCGTCAGGTTCAAGCACAAGCAAAGCGCAAGTGAGCGTGTTCTATTTATTCCAGGTTCAATTGCACTGCTTGACTCTCATGAACTGCGCTAGTATAGAAAAAGTTCAAGGACACAGGAATGCTGTTTTCATAACAAATTTGTTATGAATGATTTGCCGCCTTAGCTCAGTTGGTAGAGCAGCTGATTTGTAATCAGCAGGTCGTCGGTTCGAGTCCGACAGGCGGCTCTCTCATAATGAAAGAGTTACACTATATTGTCGTCCTGCCTAAGTTTTGCTGTGCACTTGTTGTGCAACCTTAATGTGCAAACGCATTATTCACCATGCTTTCACCATGAAAACTGTTCATACGTAAGCCCATCAGTTCACTTCCCGATGCAGAACCGTGAGAAGATCACGCCCAGCACTTCTTCGACATCAACCCGCCCCGTCACTTCGCCGACAGACTGCAAGGCATCGCGCAGTTCAAAGGCGATTAGTTCCGGAGTGCAGTCGTGTTCAAACGCCTCTACGGCATCTTCCATGGCTTCGGCGGCGCGTTGGAAGCAGCGCTGATGCCGGGCATTGATGGCGACGAGCGGTGAATCACCGGAACCGTTGCCGCTCCATACGGCGTCACGCATGGCGGAGCGAAGAAGGTCGAGGCTGGCGCCGGTCTGGCAGGAAAGTGGCAAGCCTGAACTTGAACTCCAGCTCGGATGCAAACCTGCATCCGATTTGTTTAACACTAAGAGGTGCCCTCGCTTTCCCTGTGAGATCGGCACGCGATGCGCCTCATCTTGAGAGATGCTGCCATCGATAACTTCAATGATGACATCGGCGCGCTCCAGTTCGCGTTTGGTGCGCTGGATGCCGTCGGACTCGATGTAATCGCTGGTGTGTGTCCGCAATCCGGCAGTGTCCACCAGGACAAAGGGTAGGCCGTGAATGTGCAGCACCTCCTCGATGGTATCGCGTGTGGTTCCCGCCTGAGGACTGACGATGGCGCGATCGTGACCACAGAGGGCGTTGAGGAGCGACGACTTGCCCACATTGGGCGCGCCGCAGATCACGGTGCGCGCGCCGCTGCGAAGAATGCGGCCATGCTCTGCGGTGTCCAGCAATACGCACAAGCGGGAGTGGATGGATTCCATTCGCAGTTTTAATGTGGCACCGGTATCGGGATCGATGTCCTCGTCCGGAAAGTCGATGTAAGCTTCCACATGTGCCACGAGATGGAGAAGATCCTCCCGGATGGAGTCGGCCTCGCGTCCCAGTCTGCCTTCCAACTGTTGCGCGGCAGCTTGCAGCGAGAGTTCCGACTGTGCATGAATCAAATCCATGACTGCCTCGGCTTGCGTGAGGTCCATCTTGCCGTTCAAGAAGGCGCGCTGGGTGAACTCGCCCGGCTGGGCAGCGCGCGCGCCGTTGGACAGTAGTAATTCATAGATACGTCGCGTGACAAGGATGCCGCCGTGCGCGCTGATTTCGATCACGTCCTCACCCGTGTAACTTGCGGGTCCGCGGAATATCGTGAGCAAAACCTCATCCACCGTGCGGCCCTCGTCACCAAAAATCAAGCCATGGTTCAATGTGCGCGATGGCAGCAGCCGAAGCGGGCGCATGGAGCTGAAACATTTTTCTGCGATGGCTTCTGAATCCGGACCGGAGAGTCGCAGAACGCTGATAGCCGCCTCGCCAAAGGCGGTGCTGATGGCAGCGATGGTGTCGGGCATGGTGAAGTGTGCCACGATATGAGTTGGGTGCCATCGAAAGGCAAGCGGGATCGTCGTGTCAGTTTAGGGGTGAAGCGGAGATCGTCTTAGCTTCAGGGTTTCCGTGTTGAGTCGAGCTATGAGCGGCGTCCAACAGATGTGCGTTGGGAGTGCGCGCGGACACTCAGTGTGGTTGCAAGTCGAGAACGCAGCGAAATCCTACATTGCTGCGTGTTGCATTTTCTGCAGCGTGCTGCCGCGCTGAACTGAGCATGTTGTTGCGTGTGGAACTGAGGTAGGAGCTACCGCGCAGAACGTGTTCGTTTTTGCTTCCAGGCCAGATATCCATACACCACTCGGCGACGTTGCCAGCCATGTCGTAAAGGCCGAAGGCGTTGGGAGAAAATGAGCCGACTGGCGCAGTATGGGAGTAATTGTCTTGGTAGCCCGCCATGTTTTCCGAATCGAGATTTCCACTGCCGGGCGGGGGCACTGGCTGCAGGCCCCAGGGGAGATCGGTCTTATTTTCGAGGTGTCTGGCGGAAGGGTCGCTGCCGTTTTCTGCGGGGAGCCCCACGGCCTTGCTCCACTCCAAATCGGATGGTAGACGATAAATGGCCTGGGGTGAGATGAGGCCCAAACTACGCTCATGTTTAGTGAGCCAGTCGCAAAACGCCATGGTTTCTGCCCAAGTTATGTTCATGATGGGATGATTGAGCTTGATTTCGAAGCTCGGCTTGCGATTCCATTGCCCCTTGGTGGCGGTCAGGAACACCTGATAATCATGCACCCGGGTTTCGTGCGTGCTGAAAAGCACTTGATCACTTCCAGCGGGGCGGAAGGTCATGCCAAGAGTATTGGTAAAGCTGGCTCCGGGCACTGCGGGTTTGAGGGTCTTGGGGTCAGGTATTGCCGGGGCATCAGCTGGTGCATCGGGCCTGATGGGAAAAAGTTTCCGCATCTGCGCAACCTCCATAGTATCGACGGCTGGTCGCAGCATCACCTCGTCCCGACGTTTTTGAGCGAGTTCTTTTTTTAACTGATCCTGATGTGTCAGGAAGATAATGGTGCGGTGCTTGTCTTCCAGCACGATACGGAAACCGATGCTGGTTGCATGCAGTTCTGTGGGCACATCATATTGATAGGAAGACAGTAGATACTCTTTGCGAAAATAAATCCAAGAGCCGCCACGGAGTTTTGCTCGGATGTCGGTTTCATCGGTATCACAAGCCCACTCCCAGACATTTCCCGCGAGATCGTGCAATCCATCCTTCGAGGGGGTAAAACTACCAACGGGAGCGGTGAATATAAATCCGTCGTCGCTGCCGTTGATTTCGATGGAATTAAAGTTTCCCGCATGACTGGGTGGCGGCCATTCTCGTCCCCAGGGAAATGTTTGTTCATCGGCTAACTTCTGACTGGTGGAACGCTCAATATCCTGCGAAAGGAGACCTGCGGCCACGCCCCATTCATGATTTGTGGGAAGGCGGTAGCTTTGCAATGGCGTGAGCAATCCGGAGGCGCGTTCCTTTGTGGTGAGCCATTCGCAGAACTTAATCGCATCACGAAGATTGATGTTCACGACTGGGTGGTCAGCGGGCTGAGGGAAATGGGGCTTGAATGACCAGCTGTATGCAGTATCCGCCAGGAATGCCGCCCAATCGGACACGCGTGTCTCGTAAATTGAAAAAAATACGGGTGTGCCGGGCACTTCATGAAACACCTGGCCCAAGGAATTTATTTTTGGCAGGGTCGTCTGTGGAGCGTCAGTCTCGTGGGGGGTGTTGTCGGCCCTCGAGTTGTTTAATGCCAAAACAACACTGGTTACAAGTGTCAGGCCGACCAGGCGAATTTTTCTGCGGGGTGTTGGCGTGCAGGGGCGGGGGTGCATGTTGTCGCACTAATTTGAAGAGGATAGCATGCGGGCAGCGATCCACCGAATAACATATTCATGCTTCTCTATGAAGATGCAGAGACCAAACAGACCGCTGGTTATTGAAAACAACCCGTGCTAAACGACACCCTGTCACAGATGAACCAGCCGGGCAAGCTAAGGTGACTTCGGCGGTTTAGTACCACCTGCATTGCCGGCATCAGTATTTGGTCCATTGCCTTGATTGCCAGGGCCGGTATTGCCAGCGCCATTACCTTGATTGCCGCCACCATTGCCTTGACCGCCGACGTTTGCGCCGTTTGCGCCGCTTGTGTAGGGGTAGTAACCACCTCCGATGTTGTTGTTATTCTCGGTATTCTCTCCGTCTTTCTTGCCCTGTTGATTACCCTGGCCATTTCCGCTACCATTCGGAACCTGTTGGAAACTACCGGAACTAGCCACCTCGACGTCGCGAACGACAAAAATTCCATCGTCGCCTACAATAAAACGTGCTTCTGTCTGCGGAGAAAATTCGTTAAACATGAGGCCTACAGGACCCACAGCCGCATCGATCAAGTCCTGCACACCGAAATCGAGGAAGCTGACGGCAACGCTCCGCTGGTAGTCGGGTTCAAATCGAATCGCGACGTAGCGAACGCTGAGTGTCTTGCTTGGTGTGATTTTGATGTGGCCGACACCTTTAGGGTCTTCGCCCACAGCAGTTGGCTTGAGCTTGTTGAATATTTCGGGATCAAGCGTGAGCTTTCCACGCCAGTCCTTTTTTTCGGGAAGTTCTTCAAAAGTAAACACTTCCACCCGCACCGGGCGCTGGGAATATGAGGTGGCAAAATACTTAACGGTCCGGGTTTCGCCAAGATCATAGACGATCGTGCGGTATTTGTCCTTGCTCTTGGGGAAGCTGAATTTGTTGTGAGATTCGCTCAATTCTCCAATGTTCGTCGGCGTGGGGAACGCATAAATCGGGCGCGAATTGCGCATGTCCACGAGGTTGACGGAAGTTCCGCCTTCGCTCTCGCCCTTTGGCACTAACTTGAAGTCATTGTCAGTGCTGGTGCCAAAAATTTCAAAGGAGCGGATGGTTCCGCCCTTGGTGGATTCAAATGTCAGGGTGATGTATTTTTCAGTGGCTGTTGTCAAATGAACCTGCACTACAAGATCGTCTGCGGTGAACACCGCCTTGCCGAGGTCGGACCAGTTTTTCTTGTCGCCACTGCCGGTGACGCTGATGGTGCCCTCTGCGCCATCGTTGCTGAAGGCGATCATGCGGATGTTC
Source organism: Verrucomicrobiota bacterium (assembly GCA_031400955.1). Taxonomy (GTDB): domain Bacteria; phylum Verrucomicrobiota; class Verrucomicrobiia; order Verrucomicrobiales; family Verrucomicrobiaceae; genus VFKE01. Next base: position 2,414 of record JANNQW010000237.1, on the reverse strand, counting down.
TGTTGATTGTGCATCTGGAGAACCGCGCTGCTTTTGCCGGCGCTCAAGGTAACATCATCCATCAGCGTCCTGCTGATTAAGGCCTTGGCGTTGCCAATCCCGTCACTGGAAACGAGTTCAGTGCCCGGGATAGTTTCTTCAGCCATATCGGATTGGCGAGCATCCATAGAGGGCAGGCGATTCCATGCTGCTTGGGCTGTTCCCATCATGAAGAGAGCCATGGCTAAAGCGAATGGGCGTGTGAAATTCATATGTTTAAGTGAATACTTGTTGGAGCGACAAACCAAGCGTCTTTCATCGCCCTAGTTCAACTCGATATTAGAGCGTATTTGCACCGCTATGTAAACACAATTGTTGATAAGCTGGGCGGGATTAATGCTTTTATTAAGATTACTTGATAAATTCTTTCAGATTGCGTATTCTGGAAGGAAAATGGATTGTCCGCGATGTGATGCCGAATGGAAAACTGGGATGGCTGGCTGCGGTCGCTGTGGTTTTGGGCTGTCGGCTATGATGGGCGCGTTTGGCTCTGAATTAATTCCGCTTCGGCGACTCTGGGACGAGGCTCATTGCCTGCGGGTTCATGAGGCGCGGGAAGTGGAAGCCGCCCTGGTGAATTTCGAGGAACATTATCCGCAGCTTTATTTCTCCGTTTACATCGGCGAGTTGCCACCGCCGCTCACAGCGAGCGAGTTGGCGTTTCTCCTGCTAAACAGGGGCTTGTTCTGGGCCGAGCATCATCCACGACTGAACGAGCACGCGATTGCCCTGGTGCTGGATCCGGCGGCCAGAACCGCCGCGTTGATGGTGGGCTACGCTTTGGAGGAAATTTTGCCGCCGCGTGTGCATCTCCGCATCTTGCGTTGTGTGCGCACCTCGCTTTGGCATGCCGAGTATGCCCCGTCGATCATCAAGGTGGTGCAAGAAGTGGCCTGCATGGTGCGCAAGGGCGCGCGCCGGGCTCTGCGCCGCGATGTGCTTCCACCAGTCGCATCAGAAGAATTCCTTAGAGGAAGCGGATCCTCCCGGCAGGTGTCGGATTCAGACTTGGGAAATGAAGGGGGCGGCTCCCGCGGTCGTTTTTTACCATGAATAAGCCTTCATTAGCGCATGCCCACATTTTATTCGGATTGATTGCTTTGTTTGCGGCAGGCTTGAGAACTGATGCTGAAGCCCGGTTGGAAACGGATGACGGAGTATTAGGGCTTCCTAAATGGGAGGAAAGCATGCCCTTGGATTCGCCAGGCGGGGGGTTGTGGCCTAATGATTTCAATCCTGCCCAAGTCATTCACCTAGCCCCCGTTTATATGGGTGAAAATGATGTCGCGCAGCTTGGAGGTGACTCTTGGCTGCGGTTCCTGCCCCACAGTTTATTAAGTAATCGCAAGCCGCAGCAGACCATCGAACCGGCATTGGTTGACATCTCCGCTGAAGCGCTCCGTGCCAGTGAAAATGCTGCCGGGGACGCCCGCGTAATCGATCCACAAGGAATTCTGGGTGAAGCTCAGACGGAGGATCTGGCCCGCTTTCTTGCTTTTCATTCGGAAAATGCCGGTGTGGAGGCCCGATTTCTATTGCTTGATGCCGACCAGCAATTGCCCCCAGGTGTCGATCTTTCCCGGATCGCTTCTGGCGAGCTGGCGCGCGGTTCCGGCTGCTTCGTCGTCTATCCGCTGGGGGCACCGCAGCGCGCCCGTCTGTTTCTCAGTCAGAATGTCACCCGGGCGGTCGCGACCGCTTATCTGGAAACACTCCTCGCGGCATGCAGGCGAGACGCATTAGAGTCGTCTGATCCCATCGAGCAGCTCCAGCGCTTTGCTGCCCAACTTTCCACCCGCCTCTTTTGGCTTGAGCGCGCTTATCCCGCAGTTAAACCAGAGTTGTCTTTGGTTGTGTTGCCGATTTCGGGAACTTCACCACAAGCACCCGTCCCATCCCTGAGCGAAGTCGGCATTCCTGGCTCTACGCCTTCCACTGAGTATTTTTCATTGGCGGCTTTTCGACAGAAATGGCTGCCTTGGATCGGACTCGGATTGCTCTGCGTTTTGATCGTCGCGACGTTGATTATTATACTCGCTCGTTGGCTCCGGCGTCGCCATCGCCAGACGGTCTGGCTCCTGCCCGACTATGAGCACCGCCAGCCAATGCGCTTTGGCGGGCCACACTGCGGTGCTTGTGGTGCCTCCGTCAAATACGGTTGATTGTCCTCATTTCGGAGATGGAAGAGCCGAGGCATTTCAAATGGTGTCGTCAGGGATCATTTTCTGTTAGCATGAACCCGGATTCCGAAGTTAAAAAAGGCATCGTTTGGCGCTGAAGGCGTGGTTACTTGGCAGTGCAAACAAACCAGCACTCACAGCCATGCACCAAACGATGCAGGGGATTATCAACCCCGTTTTCACTTCCCGGCAAGT
>JANNQW010000236.1:0-3932 GCA_031400955.1 Verrucomicrobiota bacterium | reverse complement strand
CCCCATTGAAGCCCGCCTTGCTTTCCAATCCACCATGCCCTTAGCTGCCTAAATTCTCCTATCCGGTGTCCAATCAACCGGGTGCGGTACAGGCAGAGCCTCGAAGCCCTTCGAGTAAATCATGTAGCTGCATCGGTATTTGAAGAGGCAGGTGCGGATTTGGAAGTCCTTCAGTGAGCGTCCATCCCCGGTCTCGATGCGATTACTGCGAAAGGCTTCCTGGTAGGCGGGGCTGCCCTCGATGCCATCCGCCAGTGCGGATTCCTCGCAGAACAGGAGATGCCGCACGACCTTTTCGGCCTGCGCGTTGATGACCGTGAGCGCGGCGTCCTCCGGTGTATCGGTGATGGGTCTCTTGCCGGCCTTTTGCAAATTATGCTGCAGTTCCATGGCCTCGTGCGTGCTCTTTCCCGCATCGGTGAGCTTGTTGTGCATGCTGCATTGATGCTCCAGCACCATGAGGGCGACGATGTCGCTGGTGGCCGCAAGATAGGGCTTGAGGGAGAAATAGTGGTCAAGCGAGGTGACGTTCGCGCCCTCCTCGCGGTCGAGGCTGATTTTGGGACCCTTCCGATACGCGATGGAGTTGCCCACGTGGCGTTCGGCACCGTGCTTTCCGGTGACATACCAACCGCCCCAGCGGTCGCGGATGGGGCTTTCATGACCGCTGACAAAACTGCCTCCATTGAGCAATAGCTGGCCCTCATCGCCGGCGAAAACTGACCGCACCAGCAGTCCTTTCACACCGCCGGTGCGCGCGCCTTCGTGGCAGGTGAGGCAGGTCTCGGTGGTGCGGAGTTCGGGCTTTTCAGCCGGCTCGTTCGGCAATGTGAGGGAATAAAAATGAGGACCGCTTTCAGGATCCATGCCGATGAGTTCAAGCATGCCGCCCTGCGCCCAGCCAACGTAGCATTCCTCATTAAAGAAGACGCTGCGCGGACTTTGCGGGTGGATGATCGAGCTTTGCAGACTTGTCTTGGAGAATACCAGCGTCTGGGACGCGATGGAGATGTTCAGCTCCTTGAGCACGCTGGCCACGAAAGCCCTGGCGTTGGTCAAGTCGGGCTTGGAATCCCCTTGCTTCCAGCGTTTCCACATTAGCGCGACGGGATCATTTGATGAATCCCACGGCTTCTCGACGTTGGTAAAAGCAGCAACGGCGAACAGCGTCTGTGCTAGACAGATGGCCGCGGCCGCGCCGATGGTGATTCTGTGAGGTCGTGGGCGTTTCATCGTGAGTCTGATCGTTTGGAAATTCTCCGCGTCACCAGGGCAGTTGACTGGTGACGCCGGGTTTTGGGCGAAACTGGAGGAATGAGACGCTGAAGATCGGTTTCATGAAACGTCGATATGGCAGCGGCAATCATCCGTGCGAAATGGGCTGACGGGCAAGCCGGTTTCATGGTCGCGCTACCGCGTCCCAATGTCGGCGTGTAGCGCGGGCTTCATGGCGAACGTGGTGATGCTCCTCCACGCGAATGCGCCCATGTGCTGAGATGCAGGCACGCAAACTTGAAAACGTGGGCGCATCCACCGCCGTTCCGAGGTCGTGCGCGAACAAAATCCGGCTGCCAGACCGTCCTGCGATTCGCGCACATGAGGAAATTCGTTCGCACCCATACGCCGATGCGCTGCGGTTGACACGAGGCGGTGTGCAAACATGAGCATCCGAATCCCAAAATCCCGCGAGGACCTCACCCTCCTCACCATCAGCGAACTGAGCCGCAAGCTGGACGTGCCAGTTTCGCAAATGAACAAGGCTCTCGGCGCCGGCATAGTCCGGCCCATCGGCACCATCGCGCACGCCGACGTCGTCGCGCTCACAGACGAGGAGATCGAATCCCTGCGCGCCAAGTTCCATCCCCCCGCCTCCAACCTCCGCCAGTCGAAATAGGCGCCGCAAATCACCCCACGCCGCCGCCCGGTGTGCTGAGCAGCGTGAACACTTCCTGAAGCGCCTTGGCGCACTCCGCCTGAATCGCCACGGCATCCAGGCCGGAGAGCACCGGCGGCAGTTCCATCTCGAACTTGTGGCTCAACAGATTCTTGGCTTGTGCAACCAGTTCGGTCCACGACGTCCGCACTTCCTCCACGGCGATGTATTCGCCCTTCTTCACCGCCAGGCGCAGCTCGCGCTCCTCGACTTCGGCCAGGAGCTTGCGGACACGGAGAATCGTTTCCTCATCCGTGGCGGGTGATTCCCCCTCCAGTCCGTTGCGCTCCATGAACTCGCGCCATGCCGCCACTTCATGAAATCCGCTGGCGGCCGGCTTCGGCGCGTCCTTGCGCTTGCGCCAGTTCTGGAGCGCGCGCCGCGTCACACCCAGAAGTTTGGCCAGTTCGACGTAATTCTCCGCCACGGTGGACGTGCGACCCGCGTTGGCGGCCATGCCTTGGAGCATCGCGCGCTCGGAACGGTTCAATTTGCCCCCGCGCTGAACGCGCTGGGCGAGATTCGCAAGATCCCGGTTGAGCAACTTTTTGGCGATGTCGGGCGGGATGGTGTCCATGCCGCGCGTGTGGCGTCAAAATCGGGGCCCAGAAGTGGGAACGAAGTGGGAACGTTCCCACTATCGATCTGACCGCCAAAACAGGCCAGAGAATTCGTTTTTAAGCGCTGTAAATCACGCTCTTGGATATAGATAAGCGAATCGACAAAACACGTTTTTGGCCGTTTTTTGAACGTGAGACCCCCTAAAAAAGTGGGAATGTAAGAAATGGCTTCCTCATAGGATTTGAGTGAGGGTCCCCCCACCCAAGTGCCGGTCGAACAATCATAATATATTTCCTTTCAGCACCTTACGTCGCAATCATTCACGCTCAACAGCGCCAATCTCGCACCCCCCAAACAATCCATCAGCGCACGCTGTGCGAATCGGTGCATTCGCTCCGTGTGCGGCGATTGTGTTGCAGTGACCGCATTTTGGCTCCCTAAGCCTCGGTTCCTGCGGCAGATTCATCCTCTCTCTTCGTGAATCTGAAATCCGCGCCGATGAAATACCTCGTCGCACTCTTTGCCGCTCTGATACTGGCCCCCATGGCCACGCTGCAAGCTGCGGAGCAGAAACCCGCAACGAGCCGTCCGCTCGTAGGGGTCATCCGCTGGGATGGATACACCGGCGGCCCGGAGGTTACGCAGAAGCAGGAGTTGGGATTCCTGAAACCGGAGAAGTGGCACGGGCGTGCGCCGTGGTTCTTCCGCAAGACAGGCGTTCCTGAGCATCCGCTCATGTTCAATCCAAACTACGACAAGCAAACCATCCGCGAGATCACTGACCAGGAGATCGAGTATGCCGCGTCCGCTGGCATTGATCACTGGGCCTTTTGCTATTACCCGAAATACAAGGGCGGCAGGCAACTGTGCGACAGCTTTGATGCCTACCTTGCGAGTCCTGTGAAGGACAAGATCAAGGCGAGCATCATCCTCATTGGCGAGCATGTCGGAAAAGGACTCTCGCCCGCCGCCAGCGCCGCTCCCGATGCGGGCCGGAAGGATTGGGAAAAGCTCGTGAACGAGATCGTGCCACTGCTACGCGAACCATCCTACCAGAAGGTCTGCGCAGTAGGACGCGTCCGTTCACCCAGTGAAGGGTTTGGAGTGGAATGATTTAACTCTTTGTTCGGGACATCCGTCCCGCATTTTTTTACGCTCCCGGAATGAGCAATCGCAAACGCCGCGACATTTCCGCCGATGAGCAACACATCCTCGAACATTGCCACCTCCGGCTGCTGAGTGGCCCGGAGGAGATCGCGAGATGCGATCAGGCGATCCTCGAACATCATTACCTGCGCAACGCGACTCTGGTGGGCGAGCATCTGCGCTATGCGCTCCTCTACGAGGGGCGATGGCTCGCGGTGGCCGCCTGGAGTTCGGCGGCCTTTCATCTCAAGGATCGGGATGCCTTCATCGGCTGGAGTCACGAACAGTGCCG
>JANNQW010000235.1:0-2181 GCA_031400955.1 Verrucomicrobiota bacterium | reverse complement strand
CGACGGCTCGTCCCCGTGAAATTGCAGGAGGTTCAAGCCGCAGTCGCTGATCGCGCGCATGACCAGGTCTTCGTCGGGATTCACAAACACGCCAACCTTGAGGACGAAGGGCGGCAGGGCGCGGGCGATTTTCGCCGCCGTGGTCAGCGAGACGTGGCGCGGACTTTTCGCATAAAACATCAGCCCGATCATGTCCGCACCGGCTTCGGCGGCGGCGAACCCGTCGGCGACGCTGGTGATGCCGCAGATTTTGACTTTGACGCTCATCGAGCGCGGAGCATCGCATTGCGCGGCGGAATTCTCAACCGGGTAATGCAGGGGGACATTCTCATGGGTGCATCTTGACACTGCCCCCGGAGCGCGGCTTATAGCTCTCCCAGAGTTATTCATCGAAGCGAGGCGACCCTGGCAGGTTCGGTCCCCGCAGCTTCGGTGAATAACTCTGCGGCCGGACTTGTCATGAGCCATGAAAAACTTTTCCCTCACCCGGAAAACACGCATCGCCCGGTTACGAATTGCGCGGCTAGACGCTGGACGTCTGGACACAGTCCTTCGACCGGGCGATGCGCTGGTCCGCAACGAATACTCAGTGGCAGACCGCTACAAGCAGGTCTCACTATAAGCCCTTCGATCGGATCAGCCAGCGTGTTTTCCAAACACCGGTCAACCACATGAACCACATGAACGATACCAACGACACGAATCCCCCGGATCCGTTCGCGGCCTTTGTCGCCGTGGACTGGGCCGATGAAAAACACGCCTTCACCCTTCAGGCCGCAGGCCAGAAGAAGAAGGAATCCGGCACCCTCGAACAAAAGCCCGAGCTGATCGGCGCCTGGGTGGCGGCCCTGCGCGAGCGCTTCGGCGGACGCCCCGTAGCCGTAGCGGTCGAACAATCGCGCGGGGCCTTGATCCATGCCTTGTTGAGCTACGACTTTCTGGTGATCTTCCCGATTCACCCGACGACCGTCGCCAAGTTCCGCGAGGCCTTCAAGTTCAGCGGCGTCAAAAGCGATCCGCTCGACACGGACCAGATCCTGGAAATCCTTACCAAGCACCTGGACTTGCTCAAGCCGCTGCGCCCGGACACCGAAGCCACGCGCCTGTTGGCCCGGCTAGTCGCGGATCGGCGCAAGGCCGTCGAACAGCGTGCCAGCCACATCCAGGCGCTCAAGGCATCGCTCAAGGAATACTTTCCCCAGGCCTTGGAAATCCTCAGCCAGAACGTCACCTCGCGCCTGGCGCATGATTTTCTCAAGAAGTGGCCGGCCTTCGGGGAGTTTCAGCAGGCCAAGCCCAGCACCGTCAAACGGTTCTTTTACGGCCATAACGTGCGCCGTCCCGAACTGATCGAGAAAGTGCAGCAGGTGGCCCGGAAGTCCCAGGCGTTAACCACCGATCTGGCCATCGTGGAGAGCGGCGTGCGGCTCAGTCAAATGCATGCCGAAGTCATCCACACCCTCAATCCGCTCATTGAGCAGTATGATCGCAAGATTGAAACGGTCTTCCACGACCATCCGGAGGCCAAGTTGTTCAGTGGTGTGCCGGGGGCCGGGCCGGCGCTGTCGCCGCGGCTGTTGGTGGCCTTTGGGACGGATCGCGCACGCTACGAGGCGGCGGGCAACCTGCAGAGCTTCTCGGGCATCGGGCCGGTGACCCGGAGCAGCGGCAAGATGCGGGTGGTTTACGCGCGGTGCGCGTGCCCGAAGTTCCTGCGGCAGACCTTTCATGAATTTGCGCGGCTCTCGGTGGCCCAATGTCAGTGGGCGCAAAACTACGTCGAATACTACACGGGCAAGGGCAAGAAGTATCACACGGTCATTCGCGCCTTGGCGTTCAAGTGGATTCGCATCCTGTTTCGCTGCTGGAAGGACCGCACGCCCTATGACGATCAACAGCACATGAAAACGCTGGAGCAACGCGGTTCGATCTTCGCCACGCTTCACCTACAGAAAAAATCATGAGCACACTTGACGGCACGGCTCAGAGGACTGTGTCCCGCGCCGAGCGGGATCAGCCGCAGCGGTTTCGCAAGGAATGATGTGTCAGATAAATCCAGAGCCCTCGCAACATTTGTCCGTGCTGCGGCTGGTCGCGGCGACAGCCGCGCTCCGCAGCCTGACGGCGCTGACAGATGATGTGGGGCATCGCAAATTGGGCCATCCTCCGCCTCGTTACCTC
>JANNQW010000234.1:0-9610 GCA_031400955.1 Verrucomicrobiota bacterium | reverse complement strand
AACTTGCGCGAAATCCTTGATCTTGCCCTCGTTGTAGGGCCTGGCGTTCACCAGCGGATAGAGTTGCGAAGCGTAGTCGGCACCGGTGCCCGGATTCAACACTCGCTCCCATGATCTCACAAAATCATGCGCGGTGACGGGATCGCCGTTGCTCCACTTGACATCCTTGCGGAGGAAAAATGTGTAATACTTCTTGTCGGCCGAAGCCTCCCAGCGTTCAGCCATGCCGGGCTCCGGCTTGCCTTGGGCGTTCAGCCGGCAGAGTCCCTCGAACAAGGATTCACCCAGCCTCATGCTCACCTGGTCGGTGATCATCGCGGGGTCGAGCGTTTCGATCTCGGCGCTGTTGATGAACACCAGATCAGCCCGCTCCGATGAGGGCGCACAGGCCGACAGCAGAAACGCAGCGGCAAAAAATACAGAGATGCGGAACGCGTCGCGCATTCCCGGAGTTAAAGCGAGGTGAGCCGGGCCTGCGAATTATTTCGCAGGGGCCGGAGCTTCCGGTGCGGGTGCAGCCGGAGGCGTGGTCGAAGTCGTCGGGGCAGGGATCGGCGCCGGTGTCGCTGGCGTATCTGTGGCGGGTGCAGCCGGGGGCGTGGTCGCCTTGCCTTCCGCTGCTTTCTTGGATATTTCACCTTCGATCAACTTGCGAATCGCTTCCTCGGACATAGTGGAGGCATCTTTGCCGGCGACCGGGGTCACCACCTTGTCAGCGGGATTCACGAAAGTATCCTTGCCTTTGGAGCGAACATCCTGGCGCGAAACGAGAATGGCGAGCAAGAAGGTGAGACCGAAGAGAGCGACACCCAAATAGACAGTCGCCTTCTGAAGCACGTTGGTGGTCTGGGCACCGAACATCTGATCCGTCACACCGGAACCAAAGGCTGCGCCCAGTCCCTCCTGACGCGGACGCTGCATGAGCACCAGCAGCGAGAGCAGCAGGCACACAATCACTTCAAAAACGGTGAGCAGGGTGATGATAATGTTCATGAGGGCCGGGAGTATGGCACGGGAGACTAAGTTGGCAAGGGAAAGGCGGTTCACCTCCCCTGCCGCTGTCTGACAGCCTCAAACAAGCACACGCCAGCCGCCACGGACAAGTTCAAGCATGGCACGCTACCGCCCATCGGAATGCGGATGAGCAGATCACATTTCTCCCCAGTGAGTCTTCTCATGCCCTCACCCTCAGCACCGAGGACAATGGCGACTGGCCCGCTGAGATTCGCCTTGTAGATCGGCTGGCCGGCTTCGTCCGCAGTCCCAACAATCTGGACGCCGAGGTCTTTCAGCTTTTCCATGGTTCGCGACAGATTCGTGACGCGGGCGATGGGCACGCTTTCCGCGCCGCCGCTGGCGATGCGGCGCACGGTATCAGAAAGCGGTGCAGTCCGGTCCTTGGGCAGGATGACGACCGCGCAGCCCGCCGCGTCCGCAGTGCGAAGACAGGCACCGAGATTATGTGGATCCTGAATGCAGTCGAGAATCAAAATGATGGGGTTCGGATTTCCCTCCAACAACGCAGCAAGGTCGTCCTCGTCGTGGATCTTGATGCTGGCCCCGGTGTTTACGTGCCGGCTTTCCCTTGCTTGGTTCTCATATTTTCGCATGGCGGAATAGCCGCAAAAAACCGGGGATGTGCAAAGTATTTTTGAAAGAAACCAAAAACAGAAATTGGACAGGATTTACAGGACAAGCAGGATTTAGAAAGAGAGGAACTTGCAAGCGACATACCCCTCACCCGTTGGGAGAAGATGCGTCTCTTCGGAACTATCTCCTGTTAATCTTGCTAATCCTATCTAAATCCCACTCGTCGCGTCATTCTTCCGAACTCGCGTTGATCAACTCTGCGCCGTAGACCGGGCGCGGCATTTCACGTGGATCGCACAACACACGGATCATGCGATCAAATGCCGCCCGGCCACGCACGATCTCGATTTCCACGCGCAAGAAGCAGATGGGAAAATCCTCGGGCGGAGGCATCACTGGAAAGCGAACAAAATCCTTCTCGGTGGTCACGATCATCCGCACATCTCGCCGCTCGCAGCGATGCACGAACTGCTGGATGTCCTTCGTGGAAAATCGATGGTGGTCGGCGAAATGGCGCGTGAGGTCCACCTTCGCCCCCAGCTTCTTCAAGCCATCCTCGAAGCTTTCCGGCACCGCGATCCCGCTGATGGCGCCGATGTGCGCTCCGTAGAGTTGATCGAGCGGAATTTTTTCGCGTGTGTGAATGTTCTCCAGATGCATCGGCCGGTGGCGGCATTCAATGATCTCCGCCACGCGATTGTGCCGGCGCAGTTCAGCGATGAACTCCGAGTTGTCGCCTTCGCCGCATTTGGTGAGAAAGATGTAGCTGGCGCGTTTCAAGTGGCGCGGTGGTTCGCGCAGCGTGCCACGCGGCAGAAGGAAGCCGTTCCCCCATGGCGCCGTGCGATCCACCAGCACCATGTCCATCCGATGCCGCAGTCGGAGGTATTGCAGGCCGTCGTCCAGGAGGAGCGTGTCTATCTTGAAATGCTTGATGGCATGGAGACCGGCCTTTACGCGATCCTTGTCCACCACCACGGGCACTCCCGGAAGATTATGCGCCAGCATAAACGGCTCGTCCCCGGCCACATGGGAATCGAGCAAAATATTTTCTCCATCGCTCACGACGCGCGGTGGTCGCGGTGGTGGCGCGATACCGCGCAGCCTCATAAACCATTTCTTCCAGCGCGACATCTTGCGCACCCGCTTGCTTTTGTAGCCGCGGCTGAGGATGGCCACTTTGCGCCCGTGCTTCTGCAGTTCGCGCGCCAGCAGCTCGGTCACCGGCGTCTTGCCCGTGCCGCCTACCGTAAGATTGCCAATGCTGATGACTGGCACGCCGAGGTGATGGTCATGGATCAGGCGTTCGCGATAAAGCTTCAATCGAAGCCAGACCAGGCCTCGATAGATCCACGAGAGGCCATGCAGGAAGTGGCGGAACAGCGCCGGCCCGATGCCCGGCTTCCGATGCAGGATGACCTCGATGGCCCACTGTTCCAATTCGTCGAGCCGGTCTTTGATTTCCATGATGAGTGCGCTGGGCGCGACTGTCGCGGAACTTCACGCAAGAGGCAAGAGGCAAGAGGCAAGAGGCGACCACCCTGATCGCAGGCAGTTTCACTTTTGCCTTGTGCCTAGTGCCTCTTGCCTTCATCAAGAGACATGCCCCGCCCCGACAAACGCACCGCCAGTCAACTCCGCGAAGTATCATTCATTCCCGGCATCGCTCCTCATGCCGATGGCTCCGTCCTGATTTCCTTTGGTAACACCCGTGTCATCTGCGCCGCCACCATCCAGGAGGAAGTGCCGCGCTGGATGAAAATGCAAGGCGTTTCCGGCGGCTGGCTCACGGCGGAGTATTCCATGCTGCCCTATTCCACCCACGACCGGAAGGCCCGCGACATCACAAAGGGAAAACTCGACGGACGCAGCTCGGAAATCCAGCGCCTCATCGGCCGCAGTCTGCGCGCGGTGGTGGATCTCGGAAAGCTCGGCCAGCGCACCTTGTGCATCGATTGCGATGTGCTCCAGGCCGATGGCGGCACCCGCACCGCATCCATCACCGGGGCCTGCGTGGCCAGTGCCATTGCCTTTAACAAGCTTCTGCAAAAGGGCGTCATCACCCAGCAACCGCTCCGCCGGAAAGTCGCTGCCGTCAGCGTTGGCATCGTCAACGGCGAGGCTCTGCTCGATCTCTGCTATGAAGAAGACCGAGATGCCGAGGTCGACAGCAACCTCGTCATGACGGACGACGGGCAGTTTGTCGAAATCCAAAGCAGCGGCGAGGAAACCACGTTCAGCGAGACACAGATGAATGCCATACTGACGCTCGGGAAAGCCGGTATCGTAGAACTTTGCAAACTGCAGCAGCAGGCGATTGACGAAGCGATGAAAGCTGTCGAGCCCAGCGTCCCGGCGAACAATCCCTTCGCGGGTCTGGCTGAGCACTTCAAATAAGGGAAACATCCTGAATTACAGGATACAGCGCACCGGAACATCTGGATTCTCCCCAAATGAAGCCCTGCGGTTGACAAGCATCCGACGCTGGCGCAATTTCACGGGCAAAGTTTCGGCAGCGCATAAACTGGTGAGGTGGCTGAGTGGTCGAAAGCGACGGTTTGCTAAATCGTTGTAGGGTGTAAAGCCTTACCGAGGGTTCGAATCCCTCCCTCACCGCCACCTTCAATATGATGGGGTTACGGGCCTCGTCCAGTCCGTTGCGGTTGCCGGAGAAACAAATGACGTGCTTGGCGCCAAAATCCGCGCTGGCCTTGATAAGCGGCTCGCAGGCCAGTTAAAGCAAATCGTGAAAGGCGGGATTGTTGAAGCCAAAAGGGATGCTGCCGACCTTCTCGCCGCTTTGAACAAAACCTAAATGGCCGAAAAAAACAAAAGAAGACAAAATAATTTACCAGGAAAACGCTGAAGGTGGCTCCTGCGGCCCTCCGCAGGAATCAAAACATGAGGAGCGCATAGCGCTCGAAACAATTTCGATTCACGCGGAGGGCCGCGCGAGTCACTTTATCCGGCGCTTCTTTCATCCTTTCTTCTCTTTCCTCATCCCTTTTCACTTTTCACTTTTCACCTGTTCCGCCGACGACGCATAAACAGCGCGGACAGACCGAAGAACAGCAGCATCATGCGGCCGGGCTCAGGAATAACTACCACCACACCGAAACTGCTAAACGCCGTGGTGTCCCAACTGTATCCGGCCGCAAGTCCTGGCAACACCAAGTCTCCCGGCAGGCTACGGGTTCCTCCAATGGTGCCAGCGGTTTGATAGGCGATCCCACTCCAGTCGAGCAGCTTGAAGATGTCGCCTTTGTTGTAAGTGAACACATTATCGCTCAACAGAACGGTCGGGTAATCCGTCCCGCCCGTGCCCAAGCTCAGCGTGCCAGTGACATTGATGCTGTCGTAGCTTCCACCCACGGTATCCCAGTAGGTGGTGAAATTGCCGGATGTCACGTCAGTCACGCCCCCAGACGTGAGGTAATCAAGCGCGGTGCTGCCGCCGGTGGGCACATACCAGTTGAACGCGGCGTCGTTCTTCGTGCTGCTGGTCAGACCCATCTGCAATTGCGAGCCATTATTGACCACCAGATTCCCACCGATGTTCAAGGTGCCATTGGAACTGCCGGAGAGGTCGCCAGGCTTGATCACACCCACCGAGGAGCTGCTGGCTCCAATCGTTAGATTTCCCAAGATGCTGCCCGTGCCTGCAATCACCGGGGCACCGGTCACCACTTTTTGACTCGAGACCGCGACGTTGTTCGCGTTCACGCCCGCTCCCGTCGTGGGGGTCGTGAACGTGCTGCTCGTCGCCGTGACGGCTGATCCGCTGGCCAAGGATCCCACTCCGGCCACGCCTACTTGCAAGGTGCCTGCGTTCACCGCGGTGGCTCCCGTGTAGGTGTTGGTGCCGTTGAGCACCAAGGTGCCGCTACCCGCCTGAGTCACAGAGCCCGTGCCGCTGATCACGGTGGCAAACTGGGTGCCCTGAGTCACCGTGTCCGTGCGATTGAAGGCGAGTGTGGCGTTGTTGGTGATGGCACTGCTCGTGGAGAGCGATCCGGTGGTTCCGGCGTTGCCAATCTGCAAGGTCCCCGCGCTGATGGTGGTCGTGCCCGTGTAAGTGTTGGTGCCCGTTAGCGTTAATGTGCCGGTGCCACTCTTGGTCAATCCGCCGGTGCCGCTCATGATGCCCGCGATACTCACCGTGTTGCTGTTGGTATCAATGGTGCCCGAGCTGCTCAAGGTCACCTTGCGCGAGGACGTGGAGGTGATGGTGCCGCCGGCTTGCAGGATGCCACCACTGAAGATCAGCGTGTTGTTGGCATTGGTTTCATCACCCAAGGCGGAACTCTTGTTGGCATTCAAGGTGCCCGCGCTGATCGTGGTGCTGCCCGTGTAGGTGTTGGTGCCGGTTAGAGTAATGGTGCCGGCGGTGGTCTTGTTCAAGGCGACGGCACCAGCGAGAATCGCGCTTGCTGAACCACTCTTCATTTCAAAACCACCCGTGCTCGTGAGCGTCCCACCAGAACCTCCCGTGATGCTTCCGCCGTTGTCCACTGTAACGGTGCCAACCGAGTCGGTGAAGGTCAGCATCGATAGAATCGCCGTCGCACCATCCACTGTGACGGCACCCGTGCGGATGGCATTGCTGATACCATACTCGATCGTTCCGGCGCTTACTGTCGTTAAGCCAGTGTAAGTATTAGCTGCGCCCAAGATCAATTTACCGCCACTTTGCAACGTCACCGTTGAATTCGCAGTGGTTTCACCGATCGCTAATTGGATAGAAATCGTATTCCCGGAACTAGCCTGAATCACGTTTGTAGTGTTGCCAAGCGTTAGGGTGATATCCTTGTTTCCACTAATTCGCGAGACAAGGGTAAGCGTCGTTGCGGAGGATGTCGTATTAGCAAGAATCGTATTTGCGACTGAGTTCACGGTGGTTCCATTCAGGGTAACTCCTCTACTGCCGCCAGTGCCGATGCTCCCGAAAGTGAGGGTCGACGCGGTGCTGGACATGGAAATGGCACCGAAACTGGTGACGGCACTGAATCCCACATTACCATCCGTGGGATTAGTTCCATTGAACAAACCGATGTCGCTTGTGCCGGGCACTCCCCCGGACCAATTACCAGCAGTCAACCAATTTCCGCTAGCCGTAGTGACGTTCCAAGTTGACGTCGCCGAGTGGACCATGTTCTCACAACCAAAGATCGAGAGAAAGACCAAAATGGCTGCAAATCCAAAACCCACCCTGCCCAAGGATGACTTGGGAAGACGGGAGGCGATGATGCCGGAATCTGGGAATAAGGCCGCCAAGATGTGATCAGTTAGATTTGAAAGGTGCTGTGGGGTGCCTGCCAAAGTGGGAGGTTTCGTCAAATGCGGAACGTGCTGTTCAAACCACCATCAAAAATAAAAAATCGTTACGTCTGTCGCCGGAGAGATGAATGAAAGAATCTGCATGATAAATGGGGATTCCTTGAGGTCTGAAACCGCGCGCTTCAGTCGAATTTGAAAGAGCGGCACACTCCCCCATATTTCACGCGCTTGCCAGTGTCATTGTATTGGACGACCACCCCCTTTTGGGGTAATGTGTGACTCATGCTGTTTTTACGCCCGCTCTCCGCCTCCGAGCAGGTTGCAGCACACCTGCGGGGGGAGCTGAAACGCGGCCATTGGCGCGGGATGATGCCCGGGGCCAACCAATTAACGGCCCAACTGGGAGTGAACCACAAGACCATCGAGGCAGCGCTCAAGCAGTTGGAGCATGAGGGTCTGCTGGTGGGTCAGGGCCAGGGCCGCAAGCGCCGCATCGCGTTGCGGGTTACAAAGGCTGCGCGCCCGATGCGGATCGCCATTCTGGATTCTGAGCCAGTAGCGATTATCGAGAGTTACATGGTCGAGTTGCAGCATCGGCTGTTGGCCGCAGGCCATACGATCTTCTTCACCGAGAAAACCCTGACGGAACTGGGAATGGATTTGAAGCAGATAAAGCAGCTTGTAAAACGAACTGAGGCAGACGCCTGGCTGATTAATGCGGGCTCGCGCGAAGTGTTGGAGTGGTTTGCTGCCCAAGCCACGCCGGCGTTCGCCATCTTCGGGCGTTGGGAGGACTTACCCATCGCCGCTACGGGACCGGACAAAAGGTCCGCCGTGATTGCGGCAACCCGGCATCTAATAAGCCAGGGTCATCAACAGATCGTGCTTGTGACCCGTCGGCTGTGGAGGCTGCCGGAACCGGGACCGAGCCAGCGCGCTTACCTCGATGAACTCAAGGCCCATAGCATTGTCACAAGCGACTACAATCTGCCGGACTGGGAGGAGAGCCGTGATGGTCTTCTAAGGCTGCTGGATTCGCTGTTCCAAGTCTCACCGCCCACCGCCCTGATTCTGGACGAAGCGGTTTTTTTTAGCGCAACGATGCAGTTTCTCGCCAGCAGGGGCATTCGCGTGCCGCAGCAGGTTTCGCTGATCTGCACGAATGACGATCCCGCTTTTTCCTGGTGCACGCCGACCATTTCTCACATCCACTGGGACCCCGCCAAGATGGTCCACCGCATCGTGCGCTGGGCAGCGGCCGTGAGCCAGGGTCGCCGGATCGTGAGGCAAACCACTATGCCCGCGAAGTTTATCGCAGGGGGGACGGCAGGGCTGGTAAGGGAGTGGGATGATAAGCCGATAGCAGAGAGCACAAGGCTGATAGCAGAGAGCACAAGGCTGATAGCTCAAAGCACAAAGATCAAAGCAGAAACCACACAGCTGAAGGAACAAATTAAAAAGGTAATAGCAGAGAGCAGAGAGCAGAGAGCAGAGAGCAGAGAGCAGAGAGCAGAGAGCAGAGAGCAGAGAGGTTAAGGGTTATGGATGAAAGTAGAAAGTAGTGACGGCAGGATGCCGTCACTACATCTTGCTCACCAGAGCGCCGGCTCAGGATTTATCGCGCGCGGTTCGGTAGAGTGCCTTGAGGAAGGTTCGGACGGCTGCGCGGTCGAAACCGGTGGTAGTCACCAAATTGCCATCGGTCTCCACGGTTTTGCCAGTGTAGTTGGCCTGCCGCGCAATGACTTCCGTAGAATCTTCCTGGATGGTGGTGAGTTTCCGTCCCTTGATGTCCGGGATGGCATTGGCCAATACCATAACAGCGGAGCCGACGGCAGCGATGGTTTTTTTGCCTTCAGCCGCTTCTCTAACAATGCGCAAGGCATTCTCATCGGTTCGGAACGCGCGGGAGCCGACGCCACCTGCGAAGAGAATCACGTCAAAGTCGGCAGCTTTGATCTCGGCAGTCGGGGACGTCACGGTGAGGACGGCGCCGCTGGCGGTGAGTTCGCGCTGCAACAGGTCAACAAATTCCTGATCCTTGGATGGGATGATCAGGGCGACTTTGGTCTTCTCGCGCAGGCCGTAAAAGGGAGCGATGGCCGTGGTCAGGGTGGCCCGGCCACGGACCACGGTGAGGGGAATGGCGGTGGCGCGGGTGGCGAGCCGGGCTTCGAGTTCGCGCTGGAAACTGGCAAGGTCGGGCGTGGGTTTTCCATCGACGTGGGTGATGATATCCTTTTCCCTTAAGTCAGCCTTTTCCGCCGGCTCAGATGAGCGAGAGGTGCTGACCAATACGCCTTTGACTGGGGGCAGATTGCCCAGAATGCGATCGAGCGTGACAATCTGGCGGATGCCGAGTCCGAGCGCATCGTAGCGTTGCTCGGGGATTTCACCGGCGTGCAGTCCCCATTTGGGAATGAGATCCATGGATTCAAGTTTGGCAGTGACGGTTTGTTTTTGACGCGCTCCGGCGGGGCCGCGCAGAACGGTGAAGGTGATGTCGCTGCCTGGCTTGCGCGTGACGATCTCCCATTCATAATCCAAAAGCTCAACGCGAGTGCGGGCGGAACTAGGCTGGCCATCGGTCTCGACGATGATGTCACCTTCACGCAAGCCCGCTTTATAAGCGGCGGAGTTTGCCACGACGGACGTGACTAGAATCCCTTTTTCCACATCGAGTGCCCGGGCGAGTTCGGAATAGAGTTCACTGGTGAGGTAGGACGGCAGATCGGCGCGCACA
>JANNQW010000233.1:0-9205 GCA_031400955.1 Verrucomicrobiota bacterium | reverse complement strand
AAACATCGCTAGCCTGATGCTGCTCCGCGGCGTCGAGGATGCTGTCGATGTTTTGCGTCATAGATCATTGGATCAGACCGCCTTGAAGACGCCGGGAACGGGGATCGGATAGAATCCGTTAACTTCCGGCTTGCTCGGCGGCACTGTTTCCCAGGTGACCTTGTTCGGCATAAGCTGAATCTGGCTGTTGAGTGCGGCATCCCATTTTACTTCTTTACCGGAGTAGCTGGCCATGCGTCCGAGGATGGAGGTCATGGTGCTGGTAGCGACGTATTCCGCATTATTGAGCTTTTTGTCATTGAGGATCGCATCCTGCAGTTCGTTGTGCTCAGCCTGGTAGGGATTCACATCCTTCTGACGGGAATCATATTTCCAGATGACATTGCCCTTATGATCCGTGGCGTAGCAGTTGTTGCCGCCCGTGAGATAAAGAATGCCCTTGGTGCCGGTAAATTCCTCGCGCACCTGGTTCAGACAGCCCTTCTGGTGGCGGCACTGGCTGTTGATGCGCACGCCATTGGCGTAGGTAAACTCAATGACGTGGTGATCAAAAATCTCGCCAAACTTCTTATCGGTGCGCACCTGCCGTCCGCCCATGCCTTGCGCGCTGAGCGGCGTGGAGCCGATGAACCAATTGGCTACGTCGAGATTGTGAACGTGCTGCTCGGCGATGTGATCCCCGCAGAGCCACACGAAGTAATACCAGTTGAGCATCTGATATTGCATCTCGGTCATGCCGTCGAGACGATCCTTGACCCAGACGCCGCCGTCATTCCAGTAAACCTGTCCGCTTACGATGTCACCGATGATATTACTCTCCTTCACCTGCTTCAAGGCCTCGCGGTAACAGTTCTGATAGCGGCGCTGCAGTCCGGCGACGACCTTCAGCCCTTTTTGATCGGCGATCTTGCCCATCTCCAGAACCTTGCGGATGCCAGGCGCATCTGTCGCCACGGGCTTCTCCATGAAGACGTGCCGGCCCGCGTTCACGGCGGCCTCGAAGTGATAAGGACGGAATCCAGGAGGCGTGGTGAGGATGACCAGATCACACTCGGCGATAACTTTTTCATAGGCGTCCAGGCCGACGAATTTACGATCACCCACATCCACGTGATCCTTGTGTTTTTTGCTCAGACCGTTAAGCGAAGTGTCAAGACGGGCCTGCTGGGCATCGCCCATGGCCCAGAGTTTGCAGTTGCTGTTCACGGTGCTGAGCGCCTGATCTGCCGCGCCGGAGCCACGACCGCCACAGCCGATGAGTCCGATCTTAATTCCACCGCTGCCCGCAGCATTTGCGTGCGTGGCGCTGAGGGCGACACCTGCGCCGACGGCGGCAGTGCTGCGCAGGAAGTCACGCCGGGACGCGGCCTTCGGCATATAGATGGCATTGTGATCTGAATGATGAGTGGTCATGGTGTTTTGGTTGGGTTGAAATGGAGCGATGGAAGACTGAAGTGTCGGAATACTGGAACGGAGGACTAACTCATTCTCTATCTTTTCTTTATACCATTCTTCCCGTATTCCGCGTGAATCGCATGGTTAAGCCTCGTCCCATGTTTTGCGTATGAGTGCGTAGCCTTCCAGATAAACCTGTTCACGCGAGGGAAAGAAATCGCGCCAGACCCGGGTGGCGGCGGCCAGATCCGGCAGCGCACTGCCGAAGGCTTCTATCGTAAGCCAGCCGTCATAGCCGATTTTCTTGAGCTTCGCGATCACTGGCTTGATCGGACAGTGCCCGCGACCCGGCGTGCCGCGGTCGTTTTCGGAAATATGAACGTGATTGAGCTTGCCGGTGGCGAAAACCGTGTCGATGCAGCCAATCGGATCCTTCTCCTCAATGTTCGCGTGGAACGTGTCATACATGGTGCCGAAGTTTGGGTGATTCACCCGCTTCACGTAGGAGGCGGCTTGCTCCATAGTATTAAGTAGATGCGACTCGAAGCGGTTCAGCGCCTCGATGGCGCACTTCACACCCGCGGCCTGCGCGACCGGCGCGATGGCGCGGTGCACCTCGGCGGTGCGGTCCAACTCGTCCTCACTGGGGAACGATCCGCTGAACTGGCCGAGCACCTGATAGTATGGCCCGCACAAGGTCTGCACACCCGCGTTGTGTGCGCATTCCAGCACCCGTTTCAAATGATCAATCGCACCCTGGCGATTCTTCGCATCTGCTGAGATCGCATTGTGCGCTTCATCGGGCAGGACCGTGACGGCGGTGCATTGCAGGCCCTGATTCCTGATCTCCGCGCCGATCTTCGTAAAATGCGTAGGATCACTGGTATCGAAGATAGGAATTTCGACACCATCATAACCCGTGTCTTTCAACTTGGAAAAGACCGCAAAATTCTCTGTTGTGACGTGGCCGGTATAGAGGAGCACATTAAATCCGATTTTCATGGACGACAGATTAGGGAATACCCAGCCTGCGCGCAACTGCGTAGTGATTTTTTCGGATCACCCCCCTTCCAACATCTTATGCCAGACGAGAAAATGGATTGCATTATTACGGGAATCCTAAATATTGATTCCGTTTCTTCAACCGTCGCTCCTTAGCCATGAACAAGTTAATCTCCAGCCGTCTGCCTCGCCCTCTTCTGCTCCTCGGAGTCACCATGGGCTGCGTTGTTGTTAGCTCATGCAGTTCCTCGAATAATAGCGCCGGTCAAACCGGAGGCGGTAACAGTGCCTACGCGAGCTACCCCTCGGACGGGCACTACAACCCCTACCCAACTAGCGGGCAGAACACGGCACCGCGTTACCAGGAATACACGGAAGCCCCACCTCCACCCCCGCCTACGACCTCGGCGTCAAAACCAAAAGCGTCCAGCACGTCTTCCTCGAACGCCATGGCTTCCAATTCCACCGCCAAAAAGACCACGAAAAAGAAGAGCACCACTGCTTCAAATACGGCATCTACCAAAACCACCAGCAGTGGCACTGTCCATGTGGTGAAACCCAAGGATAGCCTCTGGAGCATCGCCAAGAAATATCACACGACCGTCAGCAAACTCAAAAGTGCGAACGGCCTCACCTCCGATCTCATCCGCGACGGGAAGAAGCTCAAGATACCGTGACGCATCCCTAGTTGGCGTTACTGTTAGCAGACGTTGGAGCTACATCTTGCTCACAAGACGCAGTATCACGAGGTCATTTGGCCTTTCCGCAGAGTCTGCTACCATGGGCGCGATGGAGGAACTCTTCGACACCAGCACCCAAGCTGAGCCAGCGCATAAAGGGCGCAGCCTGAACGCAGGCGCGCCGCTCGCCGCCCGCATGAGGCCTCGGACACTGGCGGAATACTCCGGTCAAAACCACATCCTCGGCCCCGGCCGGCTCCTGCGCCGCGCCATTGAGGCCGACCGATTTTCTTCGCTCATCTTTTACGGGCCGCCCGGTGTCGGCAAGACCACGCTGGCACACATCATCTCCCACGAGACCAAAGCCCGCTTCGTGACGCTCAGCGGCGTGGAAAGCAATGTGGCCGATATCCGCGCCGCCGCCGACGCCGCTGAAAAACTTCAGCGCATGAACGGTCAGGCCACCATCCTCTTCGTGGACGAAATCCATCGTTTCAACAAGGCCCAGCAAGACGTGCTGCTGCCACATTTGGAACGTGGCATCCTTCGCTTCATCGGCGCCACCACGCACAATCCCTATTTCTACATCAACAGCCCGCTGGTCAGTCGTTCGCAAATTTTCACGCTGGAACCGCTGGGCATCGAAGACCTTGAGAAACTGATGGATCAGGCGGTCGCAGATCAGGAACGCGGACTCGGTGCCATGAAGGTCATCCTGACTCCGGAAGCAAAACATCATCTCGCCACGATCAGCGATGGCGATGCCCGCAAGTGCCTCAACGCGCTCGAACTCGCCGCGCTGACCACGCCACCGGATGAGAAAGAAAATATCGTGATCGATCTCACAGTCGCAGAGGAATCCGCACAGCAAAAAACCGTCGTATATGATGGCGATGGTGACGCGCACTACGATACCATCAGCGCGTTCATCAAATCCATGCGCGGCTCGGATCCCGACGCGGCGATCTACTGGCTGGCCAAAATGCTCTACGCGGGCGAAGACATCCGTTTCATCGCGCGTCGCATCGTCATTTGCGCCAGTGAAGACGTGGGCATGGCAGACTCCAACGCCCTCCGCGTCGCGGTCGCCGCCCAGCAAGCCGTCGAGTTCATCGGCATGCCGGAGGCGCGAATCCCCCTCGCCCACGCCACGATTTACATCGCCACCGCGCCTAAAAGCAACCGCGCCTACCTCGCCATCGACAAGGCGCTCGATGACGTGAAACAGGGCCGCACGCTGGCCGTCCCGCCGCATCTGCGCACCAAGACGCGCAAGAAACTCGCCTCCGCCTCCGGCACCACGGCCTCGGAGATGGATTATAAATACGCCCACGATTCCGAAGAAGGCTACATCCCGCAGGCTTATCTGCCGGAGGGGAAAAAATACTATGAACCGTCCAACAACGGGATGGAGTTAAAAGTCAGGGAGCGGCTGGACTACTGGCGCAAGCGATTCGAAGAAAGCCAGGCCAAGAACGGACTGAATGCTCAGTAGAAGACGTTTTTCCGCATCCATCGGTGGTTTGTTCTTGCCTCTGCATGACTTTTTTGCGAAGAAGGAGCGGATTTTATTACTTTCATCATGGAACCGCCTCCTTCCCACGCTGATCTCCGGGTCTTTGACATCCGCAATGGACTCGTCATCAGCGATACCGGACAGAAGGATGCCGACGATTTCGCTGCTGATTTCCAGGGACTGCGCCACTTTGCAGATCGCGTGGGTGCCGGATTGGAGATGGGAACCTCGCTCTACGCCTCGCTGCACGAGCCCGACTTCACATTTATGTATCTCCTGTCGCCAGATTCAGGCACGCAACCGAGCAACGCCTCGGGCGCAATGATTGGCGGCAGCGTTTCCAACAACGAAATGCTGGTGACCCTCCGCCAGCGCAACGGATAATCCAATATCATGGCCTCGGCAATCACCCCCTCACTTCGCGCCAGTCTGGAGCGCCTGAAACATGCCGGCGCGGTAAACGGGATTTGTCTGGCTTGGCGCCGGCAGGTTCTCGTGAGCCTCATGCCCTTCGAGGACTTCCGCGTAGAACAGCTCGTGCATACGCTAAACGACACGCGCGATCACTTCCAGAGCAATGGCGGACGCAGAGTTGAATCGCTCTGGATGGCCTTCATGGATGCCCACGTCCTGACTGTTTTCGGGGACAAATGCACGCTGATCATACTCCATATCCGCCCCGAGGAGGCCGACTTCCTAGCGGGTGCGGCAAGGACTTTTCTCAATGACACACAACTGCTCGTTGCCGCAGCGCTCGGATCGGATGCTGCCGAAGAACAGGCGACACAGGAAGACGATGAGGAAAACTGGCTGCCGCAGCCACCAAAGATCGATCCAAATCAGACAAACGTTATCCCCTGATACGGCTCCGGCTCCACTTGTGTGTTGCGGGACTGCTGGTTCGACGGAACCAAGTGAAGGAATGACCGCACCGTTGAAACATTTCATGGGCTGGCCGCGTTCTTTACTCCATGAATCCCCTTCTCCCTGCTTCCGTCACGAGACGACGCTTTCTTACCCGAAGCACCACTGCCACGTTGACTCCTGTGCTTTTCCCCTATGTGCTCGGAGGTTCAGCCAGCGCGAATGTCTCGAATAACCAAGACACACTCAAGATCGGACTCATCGGCTGCGGCGGACGCGGCACCGGCGCAGCCTTGCAGGCTCTCAATGCGGACAAAAACATCAAGCTCTTCGCTGTGGCCGATGTCTCCGCAGAAAAAGCCGAAGCAGCGATCAAGCAACTTCCCTCCGGGCGCGTCGACGTGCCCAAAGAACGTCAGTTCATCGGCCTCGACGGATATAAGCAAGTCATCGCTTGCTGCGACGTGGTCATCCTCGCCAGCCCGCCCGGGTTCCGCCCCATGCAGCTCACCGCCGCAGTCGAAGCTGGAAAGCACATTTTCTGCGAGAAACCCATGGCCGTCGATGCCGCCGGTTATCGCGTGGCTCTGGAAGCCATCCGAAAATCGAAGGAGAAAAATATCAGCATCGTAGCCGGCTTCTGCTGGCGGCGCAGCGCCTCCAGAGTGGAAGCCATGAAACGCGTGCACGATGGTCAGATCGGCGACATTGCCTCCATCTTCGCCACCTACTACACCAGCCCGGTCAAGCCCATGCAGGAAGTTTCTGCCCGCCCGCCAACGATGAGCGATGTCGAGTGGCAGATCCGCAACTGGTTTAACTTTTCCTGGCTCAGTGGCGACAGCCTAGTCGAACAGGCAGTGCACAGCGTTGACAAAATCGGCTGGGCCCTCGGCGACAAGGATCCGATCTCCTGCGTCGCCACCGGAGGCCGGCAAATTCCATCCAAAGGCGGTAATATCTTCGACCATTTCCATGTGGCCTACGAATTCGACAACAACGTCATCGCCCACCTCGGCTGCCGCCAGATCACTGGCTGCTACAACGAAAACGCCGATCACATCCGCGGCACCAAGGGCACTTTGTTCATCGGCTCCAAAGGTGGCGGCGTGCCGACCATCGAAGGCGCGGAAAGCTGGCGCTTTCGCGGCGAAGAAAAAAATATGTATCAGGCCGAGCACGACGAACTTTTCGCCGCCATCCGCAGCGGCAAGATGATCAACGACGGCGACTGGATGCTCCACAGCACCATGCTCGCCCTCATGGGCCGCATGGCCGCTTACACCGGCAAAAAGATCATCTGGAAAGAAGCCATCGAAAGCAAAGAGGACCTCGCACCGGAGGAAACTCTGAAATGGAGCGACAAATTCGAGCCCACGCCCATGCCACGTCCTGGTCAGTTCGTGTAATTCAGGCTTCCTAGCCTGTGTGTCGGACGGGCATCCTGCCCGTCATCAACTCCGTGATCCGCTTGATCCTTGAGATTTATATATTGCGACTTAGAATCCGCGCTCCATGCGACACATTGCCCTCATCATCCCCGGCCTTCTCGCCGCCAGCCTTGCCTTGTCCGAGACCAAACCGGCAGCCATAGACAAGCCTGATTTCAATCAGCACATCAAGCCCATCCTCGAAGCCGCCTGCGTCCATTGTCACAACAGCAAAGAACACAAGGGCGATCTCAATCTCGCCACGCTGGAAGATTCAATCAAAGGCGGCGAAAACGGCACCGCCCTCGTGCCCGGCAACTCCGCCAAAAGCAAACTTTACACCACGACGATTCTCTCCGCCGACGATGACGACGTGATGCCGCCCAAGAAAGAAGGCCTGCTCGCGAAAGAACAATCTGAGCTTCTCAAGAAATGGATCGATCAAGGCGCCAAGTGGCCCGCCGGTGTGAAACTGGAGCAAACACCGCGCATCGCCTTCGAGAAACACGTCCAGCCGATCCTCGAACAAAACTGCGTCTCCTGCCACAATCCGGAAAAGCACAAGGGCGACCTCGATCTCAGCACCAAAGAAAAAGCTTTTACCACCGGCGAAAACGCGCCCGCCATCGTGGCCTTCAACATCGACAAAAGCCCGCTCCACAAATCCACCACGCTCGACGCAGAAGATGACGACCTCATGCCGCCCATGAAAAGCGGCGGCCCGCTAAAAAAGGAAGACATCGCCATCCTGCGCGGCTGGATCGAGCAAGGAGCCATCTGGCCCGATGGCATCACCCTGAAGGCGAAGGAAAAAGCCACCGCCCCCACGAGCAATCCCGACAACCTCGAACTCGTGAAAAAAATCCACGACTTCATCGTGCAGACCTCGAAAGAAAAAGCAGCGGCGGACATGAAAAACTACGACGCGAAAGTTCCGCAAACCGGCATCCCTTATTCCATGATCGCCATCAAGGAGGGCGAATTCACCATGGGCAGCCCCGCGTCCGAGCCCAAGCGCAATGACGACGAAGGCCCGCAAGTGAAGGTGCAGATCAAACCCTTCTGGATGGGCAAATGCGAAGTCACTTGGGACGAATACGGCCCCTTCATGGTCACCGATGTCGGCCGCAATAAAGACGGCTCGCGCCAGAAACCCGACCCAACTGCTGGCATCACCGACATCATCTCGCAGCCGACGACACCTTATACCGAGATGAGTTTCGGTATGGGCACCGACGGCTATCCGGCCATCAGCATGTCGCAGCACGCGGCCAACAAATATTGCCAATGGCTCAGCGCTCAGACCGGCCACTTCTACCGCCTGCCGACCGAGCAGGAATGGGAATATGCCGCCCGCGCCGGCACCACCACCACCTACTACTGGGGCGACGATCCCAAGCAGACCAAAGATTACGAGTGGTTCTACGACAACGCCCCGAACTTCCAATACGCCCAGGTCGGCAAGAAAAAGCCCAACCCCTGGGGCTTGCATGATATGCTCGGAAACGTCTGCGAATGGACGCTGGATCAATACACGCCTGACTACTTCAAGCAGCTCTCCACCTTGGGCGGCAAGGCGCTCTTCCTGGGTTTCGTCCCTTCGAAAACCCCCTACCCTCACACCGCTCGCGGCGGCTCCTTTGATGACGACGCCTACAAGCTCCGCGCCGCAGCACGCCGCGGATCGAGTCCAGAATGGAAACAGCAGGATCCGCAGTTGCCGAAAAGCATCTGGTATCTCACCGACGCCAAGTTCCTAGGCTTCCGCCTAGTCCGCCCCCTGGAAATCCCCAGCGCCGAGGCGATGTTCAAATATTGGAACAACGGTGTGGAAAAGGAGTAGTCCGCGACTCTGTCGCAAGATTCATGACCATCTTGCGAACAAGCGTGTCATCTCCGCACCGCATTCTCAGACTGCTCGCAGCCGCATTGTTCGCGGCAGCGTCACCTGGTATAGCGCAGTCACGCTACGAATTCTCCAAACCCGAG
The DNA here is from genome assembly GCA_031400955.1 of Verrucomicrobiota bacterium. Lineage (GTDB taxonomy): Bacteria > Verrucomicrobiota > Verrucomicrobiia > Verrucomicrobiales > Verrucomicrobiaceae > VFKE01. The sequence goes on along the minus strand of JANNQW010000233.1, from coordinate 329 downwards.
ATGGGCACGATCTTCCGAATTAATCTTTACTCGACTGACAAAGATACCGCTCAACGCGCCGCCGACGCCGCCTTCGCCCGCATCGAAGCCATCAATCAAATCGCCTCCGACTATCTCCCCGAAAGCGAACTCAGCCGCCTGAACAAAACTCCCGCAAATGAACCCGTTCCCATCAGCGCCGACCTGTTCGCGCTGATCGAGAAATCCATCGCCACGGCAAAACTCACCAACGGCGCCTTCGACATCACCTGCACCTACGCCGTGCAAAACTGGCGTCGCGCGAAACGGCAAAAGAAACTGCCCGCGCCGGAACAAACCGCCCACGCCAT
>JANNQW010000232.1:0-8994 GCA_031400955.1 Verrucomicrobiota bacterium | reverse complement strand
GATCGGGAGCAGGATGATGATTTCGAGGGGACTCACGAGTTCAATAGCTTCACTTTTTTGACATCAATCCGGCAACGGCGATCGCGGCTATCAGGATGACTGCGATGATAAGGAGGGGTGTAATGCTCATGCCAACAGACGTCATAGGCGTTATCCGAGTTTGGAGGAGAAAAATACCGCGAGGTAAATGGCGATGATCACACCGGCACCAAAGACGAAGGTGTAGGATTGCAAATTGCCGTTCTGCATGCGGCGGAAGAGTCCGCCGAGGCTGGACGCAATCGCCGCGGGAAGGCGTGTCGTGGAGCTGTCCACAAACATCTTCTCGAGCGCGCTCACGATCCAGGCGACGCGATCCTGGGCGAACTTCACGATGAACGCGTAGATTTTGTCGAAGTAGAATTTGTTGGCGAAGAGCGGGATGTTCACCGGATCCTTTTCTGCATTGCGGTAGAGTTTGAAGCCAGCGAACAAGCCAGTGATAAGAACAGCAACCGATGCGATCATGACCAAGGTTCCGCCTTCTGCATGTCCACCGTGGGGCACCATGGCCTGCAACGGCCCGGCGAGGAATCCATAGGCGGAGAGTAGAGAGGGAACCGCCAGCAACGCGAGCGGCAACAGCATCACCAAGGAAACTTCGTGGGCGTGTCCGGCATTCTCGCTTTTCGACTTGCCCATGAAGACGACGATGACCAGCCGCGTCATGTAGAATGCAGTGAGTCCGGCAGTGGATACGCCGATGAGAAAGAGCAGTGTGTTGTGCGAGTAAGCCGCGACGAGGATATTTTCCTTGCTGAAGAAGCCGCTGGTCATCGGCACACCCATTAGCGCCGCAGTGCCGGCGGCGAAGGTGTAAAACGTGGCGGGCATCTTGTCTTTGAGTCCGCCCATCTTCCAGATGTCCTGCTCGTGATGGCAGGCGTGGATCACCGCGCCCGCGCCAAGGAACAGCAGCGCCTTGAAGAAGGCGTGGGTGTAAAGGTGGAACATGCCCGCGTCCGGCGCGCTGAGGCCCACGGCCATAACCATGTAACCGAGCTGCGAGAGCGTGGAGTAGGCGAGGATTTTTTTAATGTCGTTCTGCTGAGTCGCGATCAGTGCGGCCATGAGCGCGGTGATGCCGCCCGTCCAGGCGATGAGCATCTCTGCCGAGCCGCTGGCGGCGATGAGCAAATACGCGCGCGCCAGCATGTAAACACCTGCGGCCACCATGGTCGCGGCATGGATCAGTGCGGACACCGGCGTGGGGCCTTCCATGGCATCCGGCAGCCAGACGTGGAGCGGGAACTGCGCGCTCTTGCCCACGGCGCCGAGGAAAATGCCGATGGCGGCGAGAGTGATGAGCCAGGGCTGGTGATCAAGCGCATGGCGCAGGCTGCCGTTCGCGATGCTGCCGGCGAGCGAATCGAAGCTGACATTGCCGTTGTTGAGTCCGAACAGGATCAAAATGCCGGCCATGAAGCCGAAGTCGCCGATACGATTGGTGAGAAAGGCTTTGTTGGCCGCATCAGCCGCCGATGCTTTTTTGAACCAGTGGCCGATCAGCAGATAGGAACTCAGGCCGACCAGTTCCCAGAAGAGGAACATCATGATGAAGTTCGAGGCCAGCACGATGCCGGTCATGGAGAACATGAAAAGCGAAAGCGCGCCGAAATAGCGCGCCTTCGCGGGATCGTCCTTCATGTATCCGAGCGAATAGATGTGCACCAGCATCCCCACGAAGGTGACGATGAACATCATCCCCCGGCTCTTCTGGTCGAGAATGAAACTGATATCGATGGAAAACGTGCCGAGCTTGATGAAGGGAAACAGCAGGCCAGCAGAACCAGTCACGTCCCCATTGCTCATGAGAAGTTTCACGGCGCAGACCCAGATGATGACGGAGACCGTCGTGCTGATGAGATGCGCGGTGTTCTTGAGAGCGCTGTGGAGCAGCAGAATTACCAGCGCTGAAACCAGCGGCAGCAAGAGCATGATGGAGGCGAGTGTCATCGGTTGCATCGCATCATCCTTTCAATTTTCCAGCTGCTTCCACGTCCACGCTGTGCTTCGCGCGGAAAAGGGCGACAATGATCGCCAATCCAACCGCGACCTCTGCGGCGGCGACCGTGATGGTGAAAAATACGAGCGCCTGCGCATTGTAGTCCGGCAGTCCGTCCACCATATGAAAACGAGAGAATGCGACCAGTGTGAGGTTCGCGGCGCTGAGCATGAGCTCCAAGCACATATAGATCGTGATGATATTCCGCCGCGCGATCACACCGGCGAGACCGATGGCAAACAGCATGCCGCTGACGATGAGGTAGTGGTTCAGGGTGACCATGGTCATTTCACTTCGCGTTTGCTGAGGATGACGACGCCCACGGTGCCGGCGAGAAGCAGTGCGCCGACGAGCTGGATCTGGAATCCGTAGCGTTGAAAGAGCGTCTGGCCGACGAGCTTGGTATCCGGCAGCACACCGGCCCGCAGATCGTTTTTAATGGTATTGAGCTTCTGCAATTGTGCAGCCTGCTCGAACTGGATGGGCACGTCACCGGTTGTCTGCTTGCCGAATTCATGCTGGCTCACGATGTAGCCGAGCTGACCGACAAAGATCACGGCGAGCGCGATCCCACCGACAATCGCGAGCGAGTTCGGCTGACGATGCTCCTCAGCCTTGATGTCGAGGAGCATGATGATGAAGAGAAACAGCACCATGACCGCGCCCGCATAGACGAGAATCTGAATGGTGCCGATGAAGTAGGCATCGAGGCTGACAAAAAGAGCGGCCAATCCCGCGAAGCTGACCACGAGCGAGAGTGCGCTCGCCACCGGATTACGACACACCACGACCATCACGCCGAAGATGAGCGTGATGGCTGAGAAGATGTAGAAGAATACGGAAGGCATTTTTAGAAGGCAAAAGGCAGGAGGCAAAAGGCAAAAGTGCAATGAGCCGCGATTTCAAGCCAGGCGGCCTGAAGTTCGCTTTTGCCTTTTGCCTATTGCCTTTTGCCTCTCATTTGAGTTCGTTCCATTTGTTCACGAGCCCGGTGCGCACGCCGCCGATCTCATAGAGTTTGGTTTTGTCATGAACCATCTCTGCGCGGCTCAGGCCGGTGATGGCGTAGTCCTTGCGCAGGAAGATGGCCTGCTCGGGGCAGACTTCCTCGCACATGCCGCAGTAGATGCAGCGGATCATGTCGATGTTGAAAAGCTTCGGGCGCTTCTCGACTTTGGCCCATTTGTCTTCGGAGGGGATTTCTTCGGGGATGATCTTGATGGCGCGCGGCGGACAGATGAACTCGCAGAGCTGGCAGCTCACGCAGCGCTCGCGGCCGTGTTCGTCGGTGACCAGCGCGGGTGCGCCGCGATAATGTTCAGGCAGGTTTGCGTCCCACTTCTCCTCGGGATACTGCATCGTGACTTTTTTCTTCCGGCGCAAGATGGCGATGGCGTGGCCCAGGGTGATGCGCATGCCTTTAAGGAACGTGGTGATGAACCAGCGCTCGTGCCATTTCAAAGTGGGTCGTTGAACGATAATGGTGGCCATATTAGAAGGTGGCACAGGCCTGCGGCCTGTGTGTCGGACGGGCATTCTGCCCGTAATCCGGCAAGCACCGGCAGAATGCCCGTGCTACACACAGGCAGGATGCCTGTGTTACAAAGGGGCGTTGAACGACGATGGTAGCCATGGTGATCAGATAGGGAACCACATGAGGATTGCTGCCGTCAGGATGATGTTGGCGAGCGCGAGTTCGAAGAATACCAGCCAGCCCAGTTTCATGAGCTGGTCGTAGCGGAAGCGAGGAAGCGTCCAGCGCACCCATATGAAAAAGACAATGAAGGCCACCACCTTCGCCAGGAAGCAGCCGATATGCACCAGGCCCAGCCAGAAGGGTGTTGCGCCTCCGTGGTAGGTGAACTGGATGCCAGTCCACTTTTCAATGAGGCCGCCGAACGGAATGCTCCAGCCGCCGAGGAACAAGGTCACCGCCAAGCCAGAGCCAACGATCATCGCGGCGTATTCGCCCATGAAGAACATGGCAAACTTCATGGAGCTGTATTCCGTGTGGTAGCCTGCGACGAGCTCCGTCTCGCACTCCGGCAAATCGAAGGGTGCGCGGTTGGTCTCGGCGAACATTGAGATCGTGAAGACCACGAACGAAATCACGATGGGGATGAGCAGCAACCAGCGGCCGAGTGTGAGGCCCTGGCCCCAGAAGGGCAGCAGCAGCCAGCCGTTCGCATCCTGATATTGCGCGATCTTGGAGAGATTGAGATCGCCGAAGATCATCAGCACCGGGATGATGGAAAGACCGAGCGCGATCTCATAAGAAATCATCTGAGAGGAACTGCGCACACCGCCGAGGAAGGGATATTTGGAATTCGATGCCCAGCCCGCGATCACGATGCCGTAAACACCGAGCGACGCGATGGCGAATGTGTAGAGCGGGCCCACGCTGAGGTCGGCGATGACCAGCTTGACAGGCTTGTGGAGCCACTCGCCGCTGACGCCAAAATACGCGAGCCATTCGAGATTCAGCTCGCTGCCGAAGGGAATTACAGCCGCAGTCAGCAACGCGGGGACAATCACCAGGCAGGGCGCTAGCCAGTAGTAGAATTTGTTCACATGCGCCGGTGTGAAGTCCTCCTTGAGGAGGGCCTTCAAGCCGTCCGCCAGCGGTTGGATCAGGCCGGCGAAGGACAGATCGCGTTTGAAACCGAATATCGTCAGCGGAACGCCCGTGCGGTTCGGGCCCACGCGATCCTGAATAATGGCGCTGATGCGCCGCTCCGCATAGGTCGAGTAAGCCACCATGGGCAGGATGACCATGAACGAAAAAAACACGATCTTCACCGCCGAAGCGATGAGGAACGCTAGATTAATGCTGTCGAGTAAACTGCCCATGATCTCAACCCGCACAGGCGGGGGATGGAGAGACGGATTTCACTAAGGGAATCGAAGCGGGCGGGCAACCCCAATTTGTGAAAAATTTCACAAAGTCCCATAGGGAGGCAAAAAAACGCGGCGGGAGCCGACCACAAGTCGAGTTGCTCGACGTGTCGTGGGCGTCTCGCCCTTGTATGGGCAAGGGCAAGATGCCCTTGCTACGCTATTTCGGACAGCTTTCAGGATTGTCATCCCTTCACATCATAACAGGAAATGAACTCCTGATCGCGAAGATACAGCTTCCCATTGCTGACCACGGGATGAGTCCAGATTTTTCCCTGAGGTTTGCGCTGGGCAGTCTGTGGGTCCAGTTTGAAACGACCATGTTCCTTCCATCCCTCGGGCGAGGCTTCGATCAGCACGGCGGTGCCGCTGCTTTCTTCGAGCAAATACAACATGCCATCCGCGCAATGGATCGCGCCTTTGCCGAGTTTCTTTTCCGACCATTTCACATCGCCAGTCATCCAATCCTGGCAGGTCCAGCCGCCCTTGTCGGAATAACCGTAGAGGCAGTCGCCCACGAGAATGACGCCACCGTGATGGTTGATCATATTCTGGTTGGACCATGCTTCCTCCGGTGAATTGATGATACCAAGGTCGATGAGTTTGCAACCAACACCATAGCCACTGGTGATATAGACCTTGCCGTCTTTGAAGATCGGTGTCGGAATAACAGCCGTGCGACCACCCCAGTTGGAAAGCCAAATCGCCTTGCCTGTCGCCGCATCCACACCCCCCACGTGTTTCATGGTAAGCTGAATATATTGCCGGATTCCCGCGTGTTCCGCGACGATGACCGAAGAGTATTGTGCCGGATCATCCCAGCCTGCGGACTGCCAGATTTTCTTTCCCGACGCCTTATCAAGCGCAAGCAGCGTGCCCTGCGATCCGCCGGGCGTGCAGATGACTTTGTCGCCGTCCACCAGCACGCTTTCGGTGTAGCCCCAGCCGGGTATTTTTCCGCCAAAGTCACTCATTTTCACCTTCCACAACACGTCGCCATTCTTCGCATCCGCGCAGACAAGATCTCCCTGACCGCTGAGCGCGTAGACCCGGTCGCCGTCCACGGTTGGAGTGCCACGCGGGCCGTTGCCCCAGTTGTTCGTGAGCAGATCGCCAATCGTGACGATCCATTTTTCCTTTCCAGTCGCGGCATCGAGCGCCAGCAGGAATTCGCTTTCATCGCGCGAGCCCATCGTATAGAGAGTCCCGCCCACCACGGAAAAACCGGCGTAACCGAGCCCGCCCTTGTCGCTCGTCCAGACTTTCTTCGGGCCACCTTCGGGCCATTGTTTCAGCAGACCGGTTTCAGTGGAGATGTCCCTGCGATCCGCCCCGCGGAACGTGGGCCAGTCAGCAGCGGACACGATAGAGGTGAGAATGAGGAACAAGAGGGAGGCGGGCGATGTTTTCATAATGTAAGGAGAATACGTTGTCCGTGTCGCGATGTTGCGCGTGACGTCAAATGAAAACGCCGCGGTCTGAGCATCCCGACGCGTGCTTGTCCAGCCGTTGCAGAGAACGACCTTGGCACCTTCGCTAAAATGTTTCAGCCGGTCAAATGACCAGGCACAGAATTCCGTAATCGGGTGGGGTTTCTTCACAAAGGGACAAACACATGGACAAGGTCAGAACGAAATCTTAGGGAAATGATGACATGACACGGAGTTGTCTTGAATCAAGCACGTTCACAGACCGACTGGCATTGTTTTCTCACCTGGCGACAGGCGCCCTGTGTTTCGCTTCATTTGTTGAATGTGAATGTGGAGATGTGATCCCAAATCGTAGGTGACCCCAAATCGCAGGGGCTTGTGGGTTCGTTCTTTATGGGACCGCGTGCAAGAAATGTTTAAATGCTAGGACTGACCCGAATGGAGAGCGGCTGGTAGTAGGGGTTGTGGTAGTAGGGGTTGTCATGTCGCGTCTTGTTCTGCTCATTTATCCTTTTTCTGTGCTTCGATCAACTCTCGGATCTTGTCAGCATTCTCGACGGATTCTACGAACTGGAAGTGATCGACAGGTGCGAAATCCTTTCCCTTCAACAAATAGATCATCTTCTTCCCAACGAAAGATTTTGTCTCCGATTCGATAGTCTTATGCCACTTGTTTTGGTAGGTTACAGTGATGGACTTCGGTAACGGAATGTCGCTTGAATTAATATTTTTTTCGATTTCGACAGTGAGGCGACAACGTAATCCAGTGGCATCCGCCTTTAGGTCGGAAAGAACTGTCCCGTTCTGATCGAGCACTTCGAGCTTAGTCGCCATTCCGATGACGATGTGATGAGCACCTCGCAATCGCTGTTCTAATGGTTTCTCCTGAATTTGGGTTGCCCAACTTGTGATGGCGAGACCAGCAGCGGCAAGGAGGTAATAGAAATATTTCATATTGCAGAACGTAGAGCGCACGTGCCACTACCAGCGGCGGCGGTCATCGCTTACGGGTTTGGGGTTCTGGTTACGCTAAATCATCTCAAGAGAACGGCTGGTAGTGGTTACGTGACGCGTCTTGTTGGGCTTATAGATTTTAGCAATAGCATATGATGTGCGTCCTGAAAAATAACGCCTAATCATGGAGCAAACCGACAATGTCAATCGCTTCAATTCAATGCTTGGCACCACAAGCAGATCAGCTTCCACTCATCTTTCGTTTTTTAATTGCTATTGCCAACCATAATCCCGAGGCACCTGTTGCTCCCAACCAGACAAGTAGACTGCCCTTAGGTCCGAGCTCTTCCGCAAGAGCAGCCATCGCTTGTTTGGATCCCGCACGTCGTCCACTATATTCGTGATGGATACCTTCTTCGATCTGTCTTGATGTCATGAATAGTCCAAATCCGAAGATTGCGGACAGAAGCGTTGCGATCAGTGGTTTCTTTATGCTTATCATTGTTTGTTTGTTTGTATTTATTATTTTGCCCAACGTCTAAGCTGAGACACGGGCGGGGCGCACACGACGCTTTCGAGCCACAGGAGACTTCGACGCCCCGCCTGTTGTCTCCAGCGTTTTGTTCGGGCTTGCGCCACGCTGGGCTTGCTTGTGGGCCGCCGTGGTTGCTTTAGCCCACTCGTAGATTCGCTGGCGATCATAACCGTGCTCGGCTGCGAGCGCGGCACGCGCTTCTCTGACTTCTTCGATGATTTCGTTTTTCATGGCTGCTCTTGGGTTAGTGCTTCTGGAGTGCAAATGATCGGGACGTGAAGGCTGTGATAGGTGCAATATTCCATCAGCTCCTTCTGGTGGGAGGCGTTGGCGAGATGTGCGCAGTTCCACGTCAGGAGGTAGTCCATCCGGTGTAGAATGGACAAGGCCAGATGCGAAGCATCGGTGTGCGCGCGTGGAGGCAACCGGAACAATTTGATGATGTCACCTTCGATGCGTGGCAACTCTGATGGAATGTCCAACTCAGGGATACCCACCAGGAACTTCATGCGCCTTGCCGCTGCCCCTGCATCCCCACGGCCAGCCTCATCAAGCGTGAACACCGAGGTGTAGAGGCGAAACCTGCTGCGCTCGTTCAGCCACCACTCATGAGTCGCCTTCTGATCGGCGGCAATGGACGGCTGGCTGCTCGGGTGTGCGCCCAAGTAGCTGGGGATCGTGGTTTCAATGTAAACCGTCTGCATGACACTGGACAGTAGCCCATGAAGTCAGGACGTAAAGCGGCCAGGCACAGTCCTGCCTGGCACTTCTGACGGGTGCAGAAATTAGGCAGAGACCCCAAGCGAGGAGCAAGTATGCGCGTGGCGCTCAGAGACACCGACTTCAAACTCTACCTGAGCATCCCAGCAAAAGCGTGGAAGAAGCCCTGGAACTGCGATGCGCGGCCTGTGGGCAGCGGTGCCAAAGCCATGGAGTATGTGGCGCGCTATGTGCAAAAGACCGCGCTGGATGCTGCACGCATCATCGCCATCAACGAACACGGCGTGAGCTACCGCTGGACACACCGCGAGAGCGGCCAGACGCGCATCACCACTGTGAAGGGGCTGGAGTTCTTGCGCCTGTTTTTGCAACACGTATTGCCACGCGGCTTTCGCCGCGTGCGGCACTTCGGATAT
>JANNQW010000231.1:0-9351 GCA_031400955.1 Verrucomicrobiota bacterium | reverse complement strand
TTGCCTTCGGGGGTGTTGACGCCGGTCTTGCCGCCGACGCTGCTGTCGACTTGCGAGAGCAGGGTGGTGGGCGCTTGAATGAAGGGGATGCCGCGCAGAAAGATGGAGGCGGCGAAACCGGCTAGGTCGCCGATGACGCCGCCGCCGAGTGCAATGAGGAAGGCCTTGCGGTCCAATCCGGCGCGGATCATCTGGCGGCAGATATCTTCCACGGCGGACATGTTTTTGCTGGTTTCGCCGGACGGCACCTTGATCAGGGTGGGTTCGATCCCGCTTTCCCTGAGGCTCTGGAGGACGGTCTCGGCATAGAGCGGGGCCACTTGGGAGTCGGTCACTACTGCACAGCGACGGCGCTTCAGGAGATCCGCAGCACGCTTTCCGATTGAAGTCAGAAGGTTGCGGCCAATGACGATGTCATAGGAGCGATCAGCGAGATTGACGCGGACGGAAGGCATGGGTGGGGAAAGGATGAGGGAGGAAGGATGAAGGATGAAAAGAGTGGGAAAGTCCAATGGCTCATTTGAAATTCATCAGATCGGGCTGGGCGACGGAGATGGCCTTGAGGACGGTGGCGACTGAATCGTTGCCGGAAATGACGACTGGCTTTAGCTCGGTTTCGCGCTTGAACCATTTCTCTTGGCGGCGGGCATATTGCCGGGTGGCGATTTGGATGGCGGTGATGGTTTCCGGCAAGGTCTGTTCTCCCCGAAGGTGAGCACGGACTTCGCGGACGCCGATCGCTTTCTCTGCGGTGGGGGAGGTGGCGGGCAGGTTGCGGACTTCGTCGATCAAGCCGGCGTCGATCATCTTCAGAACGCGCTGATGAATCCGGTCATTGAGTTCGGACCGGTCCATGATCAGGCTGATTCCACGATAGGAAGGGGTATTCTCCCGCCAGGTTTGACGAAGTTCGGACTGCGGGCGACCGGAAAGCAGGCAGATTTCCAGCGCACGGGAGACGTGCCGGTCGTTCTTGAGGTTGACGTTATCCACAGCATTTCTGTCTCTGTGAACAAGCCATTTAACACGTTCATTATCTGTAAGATGAAATAGTTTTTCACGCAGATCAGAATCTGATGGCAACGAGGCTAGGCCGTGGGTTAGACTTTTCACGTAGAGGCCACTGCCCCCCGTGATGATTGGAATCCGACCGCGTGCCATGATTTCCGCGATGATGGGCTGTGCGAGTTGTGAATAACGCTGGGCATCGCAAGATTCTGCCGGTGGAATGACTCCGAAAAGATGGTGGGGAACCCGGGCTTTTTCGGCCGCTGATGGTTTGGCGGTGCAGATGTCCATGCCCTGATAAAGCTGGAAGGCATCGGCGTTCACGATTTCCCCGCCGAGCCGTTCGGCCAGTTCGATGGCGAGAGCGCTCTTTCCAACCGCTGTGGGGCCGACAATGTAGAGGGGTTCGAGGTTCATGCTTTGAAGCAGAAGTTTCACCCGTGAAACACGCGAAGGCACGCAAAACAATTCTAAAACAGCCCGAGACCCCGTTCTGATTTTTTCGTGATATTTCGCGTGTTTCGCGGGGTAAGAAAAAACCGCCTGCCGCACGAGGCGGACAGGCGGTTGATCAAATAATTTTCGTTCCGAATCAGGCCGTCACGTTTTGCTGCTCTTCTTCCGAATCCTCAGCGGGCGGTCTGATGGTGTCTTCATCCCGTGTTTGATTTCCACGGTCTGAGCGTTCCTCACGATCTTCACGGCGTCCACCTTCGGGCAGCGGTTTGGCACCACCGACGACGAGCGGACGGCCCATGAAGTTCTTGTTGTTGAGGTCGGCGACGGCTCTTTTAGCTTCGTCGATGCTCATCATGGTGACAAAGGCGAAGCCCTTGCTGCGCTGAGTGCGGGCATTCATGACGACTTCGGCGTTCTTCACTTTGCCGGAGCCGTTGAAGAGTTCGAAGAGATCGCTCTCGCTCGCATCGTAGCTCAGGTTGCCGACATAGAGGCGGTCGCCGGTGACTTCGGACGAGTGCGGTTGCTGGCGTGGCGGCCTGCTCTCGCGGTTTTCACGGCGGGAAAACTCGCGTGATTCACGGTCACCGCGGGCGATGGGGCCGGACTCACGCGGGGTGCGCTGGGGCTCGGCGGTGAACTCGCTTTTTCCGGAGGACTTGGGCTTTGATTTGCCCAGGAAACCGAAGGTGATGAAGGAGAGGAACTTTTGGAGTCCGGTTTGCTGCTGACGTGGCTTGAAGTAGCTGCCGGGGCTGCTGTTGCTGTTGCTGTTGCTCTGACGATTGCGGTCACGCCCTCCGCGGCGGCGGCGTCCACGGTTGCCCGTGGCATTGTTGTTGTAGTCGCTCATTCTGTGAATGGGTTGGATGTGTTTGGTTCGGGTTGGCGCGCTCGGCGGCGGTGCGGTGCGTCGGTTCCGGTGAGAGCGGAACCTGCGCGGTGCAATCGGACTGGCGCGGGCAGTTTCCACCGGTCGGGTCGGCAAGCAAGGCAGGCAGATTCCGGTGGGTCGTCAAAGCCGCATGCTGCCACCCCAGCGGGAGATTCCACTGGAAGCAAGAACTGGGGGGCGCGGGGCGTGCTTGTGATAAGCGCATTTTGGAGAACCTGAGTGAATTTCACCCGGTCTCAAAGCAACATGCTTTGACGAACTGATCGGTGACACTAGCGCGATAGCCGCGGGAGGCAAGGGGAATTTCTGGGGCGTGAGGCAGAGTGCCAGTGTGCCAGTGAATCAAATGAGTCCAGCAGCAGATCATCACGTCGGCCTAAATTTAACTTTTCTTGAGTATTGTCGCAGGCTACCATCAGCGGCAATTGTTTGATCCTGAATCAACGGTATGATCCGAATCCAAATCCTCGAAGTCCTTCTCCAGATTATCGTTTTCATGATGGGCGCGGGCATCGGCTCGTTTCTGAACGTTGTGATCTACCGGCTGCCTCTTGGAATATCAGTGAACAATCCTAGCCGTTCGTTCTGCCCGTCGTGCAAAAAGCAGATTCCTTGGTATCACAACATCCCGCTCCTGAGCTGGCTGCTGCTGCGCGGGAAGTGTGCGGAGTGCGGATCCAAAATTGCCTTCAGATATTTCTTTGTGGAACTGCTGACGGCCTGTTTGTTCTACGCAGTCTTCACTAAGTTTGGCGGTGTCTGGCCGTCCCTTGGCCATTGGGGGCCGGTGGTTCTTATATTTTGGATATTCACGGCACTGCTGATCGCGGGAACCTATATCGATATCGATCATTTCATCCTGCCACATTCGATCACGCTCGGCGGACTGCTGGTCGGTCTACTGGGAAGTTACTGGCAGCCGCAGATCATGAACGATTTCAGGCCCGGCATGGATCATGGCTTCGGCATGGTCATGTCATTCGTGAGCGCTTGCGTCGGCCTTGGCTTGCTGTGGTCGGTGGTGGAATTGGGGAAGATCGCGTTCGGACGCATCCGGGAAAAATTTGAAGTGCCGCAGGCTTGGATCATATCGCAACCAGATGAGAACGAGCCGCCGGTGTTTCAACTCGGTGAGACCAAGATGGGCTGGGGTGATATTTACACGCGGGCCAGCGACCGGCTGGTGCTGCAATGCGCGAGTCTGCAGGTGAACGAGCGGACATTTTCCAATGTGCGAACAGAGATCAAGCAGCACGCGATGGTGGTGCACACGTCCGAAGGTCCGGAGAAGTTCAACTTGGAAGGTGTGAAAAAACTCGAAGGCACCGCGACGGAAATGGTGATCCCGCGCGAGGCGATGGGTTTCGGTGATGTGTTGCTGCTGGCGATGATCGGATCGTTCCTGGGATGGAAGGCGGTGCTGTTCACCGTGATGGCGGGTTCCACGCTGGGCACGCTCTTTGCGGTGGGGCCGCGTCTGATCGGAAAGACGGAATGGGGTTCGCGGATTCCATTTGGACCCTATCTCGCGGCTGGTGGGATGATCTGGCTGTTTTATGGACCGCAGTTACTGGAGTGGTATCTGGGGAAGTTAAACTGGGGGCGGTAGCAGGGGATCAGCGGTGTGGGCGTGACGATGATTTTGGAGTCACCCCTTCATGGTCTGAGGCACTAACAACTGTTATCATTGCGGCTTCGCGCAATGATAACCATGTTTGCTAGATTGCGACCACGAGAAATTCATGCGATTCATCGATTACCGCCCGCGCCAAAGAACACCAGACCGCTGAAAACGAACCATATTGCGACGGCACACACATTCACGAGGCACAACACGATCAGGTGGCGCACCGCTCTTCTATTCGTGTTGCTGGCTCCGTTCCACAGAGAAGATCTCTTCGCCCATAGAAAAACCAAAGTTACGAGTGCGATGCCCGGAGCACCGATCCCAACCCACACATAGACCCAGAATAAAAATTCGGGAAGCCGGTATACCAGTAAGCCAGCTTCGGTATTGGCGTAGTCCATGGCCACACAAGCCAGGATGATTCCGGTTTGAAGTAGTATCGTGCTGGCGAACAGGAGGCGCAGAGCTCTATTCCAAGTGGGAACGTCCGGAGACATAACAGGCCGTCCAGAGGATGTTGGGGAGTGATGGTTGGGCATGAATTCGCAATTCACAGAACGTTAGAGTGGATGCACCGACGGTGGCAATCCCGAATTCAACGAGGGACGTTGTCGCCGGTTGCATCCCACGGCTTGTTCACATCTTGATTCATGCTGCGGCTACCTGCGGCGAGTGGTGGAACCACTTCGTAAATTCGATCTGGATCAGAGCTTGGCCGATAGCGAAGGAATCTTAGTCGGCAATGATGGCAGACAACATCACGGACATCGCCCTGAAGCTCAACTTTAAGATCAGAACCACAGTCTGGGCACTTGCTGACTTTATGGCTCCTGGCGAAGCGGAAGACGCGCACCATAAACCAAATTATTGCACCGCAAATTGTCGCCGGCGTAAGATAGCTCACAAATGAACGAGGATAGATCTTGTCTAGGATGAGGAAGATCACAATGAATCCGAATGCGACACAAAGATCTCTCTTGATGGTAACCGACAGTTGGACGACTCCCTCATTGAAGCCTGGGTGAGGTCTCTCGGAATAGCCTTGAGTTTGTTCCGGCATTTTTTTGCGAACTGGGCAAATTACACTGGGGGCGGTAGCAGGGAATCAGCGGGGCAGGATCGATGATTATTTCGGCTTCACCTTCTTAAAGTCTAGGGCGTGGAGTTGCTCGTCAGTGGTTGTGATGTGGCTTTTGGAGCGGGGGGATCTGGTGATGCCAATGACGAATACGGCGGCAGCCAGGACAAGGAAGAACATCGCAACGAGAATCCCCCATTTCTTGATGAACTCGTCGATTGACTTGTTCTTGTTCACTGAGAAGTCGTCTCGTTTTGCGATCCTAGTCTGATAGAGTCTGCGCCAACTACGAGGGTCGCGCGTGATGCTGAAGGCTAAAACGAACAGCCCGGTGAGGATGATGCAACCGATCTGGTAATGAAGTGGGAAATTTCTGATTTCCTCCTCGGCCAGCATTAAAGGCAGGGCATTATCTATTTGAGCGAACATGCTTGAAAAAATGCTGGGCGTTCGGTCGGCAACTTCAAGCTGGTGCCTGCCATGTGAATCGGTCGTGAGCGGGTGTGGCACCGGCGACTTTGGTGACACGCTTGTCGTTGGCCCAGAGGTGGGCGAGGCAGAACCAGGCTTCTTCGGGATCTGTGCCAGTGGCGGCGGCGACTTCATCCGCCGTAACGGACTTGGCGCAGCGGGTGAGATGGTCTCGCACGGCGGAGAGAGTTTTAAGGAACGCACCTGCGGCTTTCTTGCCGGCCTCAACGCCGGGCTGGTGATAGGCATTCACGTTCACGAGGCTGGCGTAGAAGGATACCGCGCGCTCGAAGATGGCGATGATGGCGCCGAGATTGAAGGGGTTCACCTCGCCGATGGAGATCGTCATGTTCTCGCGTCCGTTCTCATGCAGCGCCTTGCGCGTGCCACGAAGGAATCCTTGGAGGAAATCACCACTGGTGGTGTCCGGCTCGACTTCAAGCTGCTGGCCGTGGGTGGCCTGGCGCACTTCGATGAAAGTGGCGAAGAAGTTATTCACGCCGTCACGGAGTTGTTGCACATAAGCGTGCTGATCGGTGGATCCTTTGTTGCCATAGACCGCGAGACCCTGGTTGACCTTTTTGCCGTCGAGGTCGAGTTCCTTGCCGATGGATTCCATGACAAGCTGCTGGAGGTATTTGCTCAGGAGCATGAGTCGATCTTTGTAGGGCAGCACGACCATATCTTTCGCGCCGCGTCCGCCGCCTGCGTGGTGCCACATCAATGCCAGGAGCATGGAGATATTTTGCCGGGTGGGGAGCGAGCGGGTTTTTTCATCCATCGCGGCTGCACCGGCCAGCACGGCGTCCACATCAACGCCTTGGAGTGTCATGGGCACCAAGCCGACGGTGCTGAGCACGGAGGTGCGTCCGCCGACCCAGTCGGTCATGGGGAAAATTTTCAACCACTTGTTTTCCGAGGCGAATTTTTCCAGCTTGCTGTCGATGTTGTTGGCCTTGGTGCCAGTGACAGCGACGGCGTGTTTCTCAAATATCAGGCCCAATCTTTCATAAGCCGCTTTGGCTTCCAGCATTCCGTTGCGGGTCTCGGCGGTGCCGCCGGACTTGGATATGACCACGGTGAGCGTATTACTGAGATCAGCGCCTATCCCGCCGATGACGCGTTGAATGCCGTCGGGATCGGTGTTGTCAAAAAAATGAGTGACGAGCGGTGCCTTCCACGAATCCACCAGCGCGTCAGTGAGAAACTGGGGGCCGAGGGCGGACCCGCCGATGCCGATGAGGAGGAGGTGCTTGAATTTCCCGCCGTTTTGCGGCGCGACTTTTCCGGCGTGGACAGCGGCAGCATAGGACTTGGCATCTGCAATGTCATTTTCAATGGCAGATCGGAGTTCCGGTGTCGGGGCCAGAGCGGCGTTGCGCAGCCAGTAATGGCCGACCATGCGGTTTTCGTCTGGGTTGGCAATGGCGCCGGACTCCAGCTTTTTCATATCGCTGAAAGCGCGCTGGACTAGTGGCTCCATTCTGGCAAAAAAATCGGCGGAAAAATCCATGCGCGAGATGTCGAGGGAGATGCCGAGATCGGCATAGCGCAGGAAGAATTCGTTGAGGCGGTTCCAGTGGTTCATGAGAATGCAAAGTGGAGCAGGATTGAAGCCACTGGCAACCAGAAGTGCGTGGTGCTTGCATCAGGGCCGGAGTGCGAGTATGCGCGGCGATGCAGTGGCAGCGGGAGCTTATCGTTTGCGGCGCGGGTTTTGCCGCGGGCCTGATGAATGCGCTTGCTGGCGGCGGGACGATGGTGACTTTTCCTGTTCTGCTTTGGGTGGGGCTGGGTGCGATGGATGCGAATATGACCAGCACGGTTGCGCTGTTTCCTGGCTTGACCTTGAGCTCATGGAATTTCCGAAATCATCTGGGCAAGCTAACACCATGGCTCAAGGTGCTGGCACCAATCGCGCTGCTGGGCGGACTGACGGGTGGAGCGCTGTTGTTGTGGCTGGGCGCTCAGTTGTTTAATTGGATCGTGCCCTGGCTGCTGCTGCTGGCCACGGTGTTACTGCTGGCGAATGATTTAATCGCTCGCTGGTTGCGCGGCAAAGTGCGTGCGCAGGCGGAATCGCACGAACTCAAACCGTGGGCGGTCGTGCTGCTGGGCGCGGTGGCGGTTTATGGTGGATATTTTGGCGCGGGCATTGGCATCATGATGCTGGCTACTTTAGGGCTGCTCGGATTGCGCGATATGAACCAGATGAATGCACTGAAGGCGATTCTGGCGGTGCTGATGAATCTCGCCGCGGTCGTCTGGTTCATCTTGAGGGGCCAAGTGGAATGGCACTGGGCCTTTTGGATGATGGGTGGTTCCATCGCGGGCTATCTCGCGGGCAGCCATCTGGCGATACGCATTCCCGGTGTCTGGGTGCGTGGTATCGCGGCGCTGATTGGGCTGGGCATATGCCTGCAGTTGTTCTTTAAACAGATGCGTGGCGGATGAATCACTGAGCAATGCGTATTGACTGGGGTGCATTGCGATGTCTTCTTTCACCATGAGTTCAATCCTTCAAGCGGCTGAAGCACCGTATCTCCAGGTTGTTCTGAACAAGCTGGCACCATTGTGAGCGCACGAGTTTCTATATTCTGGCTGCTGTTTGCCACAACGCTGCCTGCCCAGATTTCGGCACCACCGGAACCGCTTCGCGAGTTCCGTGGTGCATGGGTGGCCACGGTGAGGGGCATTGATTTTCCGAGCGAGCCGGGTGCATCCGCCGCCAAACAGCAGGCGGAGTTGCGCGGGATCATCGAGAAAGCGTCAGTGTTGAAGCTAAACGCACTCATTTTTCAGGTGCGCCCTATGGGTGATGCCTTTTACAAATCAGATATCGAACCGTGGTCGCCATGGCTGACGGGCGAGATGGGGAAAGCGCCGCAGCCGCCGTGGGATCCGCTGGAGTTTGCGATCACAGAAGCGCACGCGCGTGGCATCGAAGTTCATGCGTGGTTCAATCCGTTTCGAGCTCTCAACGGAAACAAATACAAGCCTGGGGGCCGTCATGTCAGCATCGAGCATCCCGGCTGG
Organism: Verrucomicrobiota bacterium; assembly: GCA_031400955.1. Lineage (GTDB taxonomy): Bacteria > Verrucomicrobiota > Verrucomicrobiia > Verrucomicrobiales > Verrucomicrobiaceae > VFKE01. The sequence goes on along the minus strand of JANNQW010000231.1, from coordinate 777 downwards.
GTGACACGCTATGACGAGGACTTGTGGATGGATCCGGGTGAACCCGGGGTGCGGGAGCGGGCGAAGGCGGTGATGCTTGACGTCCTGCGGCGCTACGATGTGGACGGTATTCACATGGATGATTATTTTTATCCGTATCCCGTGAAGAAGAATGGCGTCTGGCTGGAGTTCGATGATGAGCGCACTTGGAAAAAATACCGCAATGCCTCGGCTGGGCTCGATCGCAAAGCCTGGCGCCGGGAGAATGTCGATAATTTTGTGCGCGAGGTTTACGAAGGCATCAAGAAGGAAAAGCCGTGGGTGCGCCTTGGCATCAGCCCCTTCGGACTGTGGCGGCCAGGATTTCCGGTGGGGACGGGCAAGGGGGCGCTGGATCCATTTGACGCCATTGCGGCGGACTCGCTCAAGTGGCTTCAGAGCGGTTGGTGTGACTACCTGGCACCGCAGCTTTACTGGCCGATCAAGCCGGACAATCTGAGCTACACTGCGTTGTTTGACTGGTGGTTGAAGCAGAACACCGCGCAACGCCATATTTGGCCGGGTATGGCGTCGCAAAAAGTTTTGGTGGACAGGCAGCCCTTCGAAATTCTCCGTCAGATTGGGGTGACTCGCGAGCGCGCACAGTCCATGCCGCCCGGGCACATTCACTGGAACATCACTGCGCTGATGAAAAATCAGGGCACTCTGGGCGATTTGATGAAGCAGCGCGTCTATCAGCAGTTCGCGCTGCCGCCGGGTGCGTCATGGTTGGGAAAAGAAATTCCGCTCAAGCCGGAA
>JANNQW010000230.1:0-2053 GCA_031400955.1 Verrucomicrobiota bacterium | reverse complement strand
CGCATCAAAGACTGGTGGGCCAAGGATAAGAGATTCTACCGCCAGCAGTTCAACCCGGACCGCGTCGTGCTGGATGTGATCCGCGATCCATCGAAGGCGATCGAGACGTTTCTCACAGGCGAGATCGATGCCTATCCGCTGAATCTGCCGGAGCGCTGGCATCGCAATCTTCCGGATGACAGTCCGCTGGTGGAGAAGGGTTATGTGCACAAGTTCACTTTCTTTAACCAGATTCCGCGTCCCACCTACGGTCTCTGGATCAACACCAGCCGTCCGAATCTGAGCAATCACGATATCCGCGAAGGATTACAACATGCGTGTAATTGGGATCAGGTGATCAAGCAGGTGTTCTACGGCGATTACACTCGACTCAACATTGCGCAGGAAGGCTTTGGCGAGTTCACCGACGCCAGTCTCAAGGCGCGCCCCTTTGATGTGGCGAAGGCGGCGGAGTTCTTCGGCCAGGCCGGCTTCACGGAGCGCGGTTCCGATGGCATTTTCAAAAACGCCAAGGGCGAACGACTGGCCTTCACCATCACCAACAGCTACAAAGTTCTCGAATCCGCGCTGGTGGTGATCAAAGAAGAAGCCAAGAAGGCCGGTGTGGAGTTCAACTTGGAAACGCCGGAACCGACTGCGGCCTGGAAGAAAACCAACGAACGCAAACACGATCTCACTTTCACGGCGTTCAATGTTTCCGTGGAGATGTATCCGCGCTTCTGGGAAAACTGGCACAGCGTCAACGCCTATAAAAAAGATGGCTCGATCCAGACTGACACCAATAATTTCACCATGATGAATGACAAGGAAGTCGACGACTGGATTGATCGTTACGACAAAAGCGAGGATAGGGCCGAGATGAAGGAACTCGCGTGGAAAATTGAGCGCCGCGTGCATGACTCGGCGAATTTTATTCCTGCATTCCAGTCGCCGTGGTATCGGCTGGGCGCGTGGCGCTGGATGCATCATCCCGCATCTTTCGATGCCCGCACTGCTCGTGACTTCGAGGAGAACTGGCTCTTCTGGATCGACGATGCCGAACGCGAAGAGACGCGGGAAGCGATGAAGACGGGCAAGACTTTTCCGAAGGTGGTACAGGACATTAAACAGTGGAGGCAGAAGTAATTCAACGTCGTGGCTGAACCTTTGCTCAGGGTCGAGAATCTCGTCACTGCGTTCGATACGGACGCAGGGCGGCTCACTGCCGTCGATGGCGTGAGCTTCTCGGTGGAGCGCGGGAAGACGCTTGGGATTGTCGGAGAGTCCGGCTGCGGAAAAAGCGTGTCCGCATTCTCCATCACCCGTTTGCTCCCGCAGCCTCACGGCCAGATCTTGAGCGGGCGGATTCTTTTCGAGGGACGTGATCTGGTGAATGTTTCTGAGGAGGATCTGCGCAAAATTCGCGGGATGGAGATCGGCATTATTTTTCAAGAACCGATGGCCGCTCTGAATCCCGTGCAACGAGTGGGCCGGCAACTGATGGAGGCGGTGCTGCTCCATCAGGAAATGACGCCGAAGGAAGCCCGCGCTCGTGTGATTGAGATGCTCGCACACGTGCGCATCCCGGCGCCTGAGACGCGCGTGGATGAATATCCGCATCAGCTCAGCGGCGGCATGAGACAGCGCGTCATGATCGCGATGGCGCTGATTCACAAACCAAAGCTGCTCATTGCCGACGAACCGACGACAGCGCTCGACGTAACGGTGCAGGCGCAGATACTGGAACTCATCTCCGATCTCCAGCAGGAGATGGGCATGAGCATGATCTTGATCACGCATGATCTCGGCGTCATCGCGGAAACGTGCGATGAAGTTGCCGTGATGTATGCGGGGCGCGTGATCGAGCGGGCACCGGTGCGTGATTTGTTTGCCAATCCGCGCCACGCCTACACGCAGGGATTGCTCGAAAGCATTCCTCGTCTTGATCACAAACCGAAGACGCATCTGCGTGTGATTCCCGGTGTCGTTCCTTCGCTGGAGGAGTGGAAGCCCGGCTGCCGTTTTGCTGAACGGTCGGGCCGGGAACACACACACGAGCAGTTGAACAACCGGC
>JANNQW010000229.1:0-6766 GCA_031400955.1 Verrucomicrobiota bacterium | reverse complement strand
TACCGCGCCTTATCGGCACGCTCAAGCGGCGGGAGTTTGGCCGACTGCGGCAGTTCATTGACCACATCAACACCTCGGAACTCGTGCCCGCGAAGCCCTGAGTATGTTACCTCGTCGACCCTCGTTTTCCCAACGCAGCGCCGGACCGCGCGATCGCCGCGCCCCTGAAGGCAGCGACTCCTGGCCCCAGCCGTGGGTGCAGCTCAAATACTTTAATTTTCATCCGAACTTTTTCCCGAACATGATCGGTGCTGCGAATGCGGCGGCGGGCGACTTGGTCACGGTGATGGATCGCGACGGCCAGCCCTTCGGTCACGGCTTTTACAATCCCGAGGCGCGCGTGCCCTTGCGCATCATTCAACACGGCGCGGAGCCGCTCGCGGAAGATCATCTGGAGAAGATGCTCGTAAGCGCTGTTAAACTCCGCACGGAAACACTGCGGTTGCCGGAAACGACAGATGCCTTCCGCGTGGTGCACAGTGATGCCGACGGCATCCCCGGCCTGATGGTGGACAAGTTCGCCGACGTGCTCTCCGTGGAAGTCACCACCCTCGCCGCCTGGCAGCGGATCGAATCCTGGCTTCCCCTGCTCCATGAGAAACTGGGCACGCAACAAACCGTTCTGAGTTTTGACGCGCGCGCGGCAGATGCCGAGCGCATCCCGCAGAGCAGCATTGATGAGGTGCAAGCGCAGCTTTCATCCGAAGTTACCAGCGTGCGAATCCAGGAAAATGGCGTGCGCTTCAACGTAAATTTCGAAAGCGGTCACAAGACCGGTTTCTTTTGTGATCAGCGCGACAATCGCGCGCAGTTCGCCCGCTGGACTCGTGGCATGAAAGTGCTCGACATCTGCTGCTACACGGGCGGTTTCGCCGTTTCTGCCAAGGCTGGTGGTGCGAACGAAGTCACGGGCGTGGACCTCGACGAAAAGGCCATCGAAGTGGCAAAGAAAAACGCCAACCTCAACATCCAGCGCGTCAGCTTCGTGCATGCCGATGCTTTCACCTGGATGCGTCAGATGCAGAAAAATGGTGAAACTTGGGAGGCCGTCGTGCTCGACCCGCCAAAACTCATTCATTCGCGCGAAAGCTTCGAGGAAGGCCGCGCGAAGTATCACGATCTGAACAAGCTCGCGCTCTCGCTGGTGACACGCGGCGGATTGTTTGCGACGTTTTCTTGTTCGGGATTGATGTCCGTAGAGGAGTTCGAGGATATCGTCATCGGTCTGGCCCATCGCAACGGAAGGAAGCTGCAGATACTCGATCGCACTGGCGCGGGACCAGATCATCCCGTGATGTCGCACTGTCCGGAGAGTCGTTATCTCAAAGCGCTATGGGCGCGGGTCTGGTGAAGACAAAGTGGGTCGGCAGCCCTCTGCCGACCTCGGTCAACATTGTCGGCAGAGGGCTGCCGACCCACTCTATTTCTGATTCTCGTTCCAGTAGATCATAACGTTTTTCGTTCGGCGGCCAGAGGCGATGATGTCCAACTTGCCATCTCCGTTGAGATCGGCCAGCACGAGGTCTTCACAGGCCATGGTGTTGTCATCGATGAGGTGCTGCGTCCACTTTCTCCCCTCCTCGTCCGGGACGAACATCTTGATGCCCACTCTCGCGAGCATGTTGTTCGGCGCTCCACGCCAGCCAACGACGACTTGGTCATGACCGAGACCAAGCAAATCTCCGCAAGCCAAAGCATGACCGTTATCCAGAGTGGTGTCGAGTATGTCGCGTCGTGGTGTTTTCTCATCGCTGTCCGCGCCAGTTTCTGTGTAAAGCGCGAGCGTGCTGCCATGCATCGGCTCGATTGAGACGACGAACATTTCGTCGTCCATCGAAGGATGAACGCCCATGCGGATTTCACCGACACCCGGCAATGGTGATGGATAATCAGGATGAGACACAGCGAGTTCGTAGTTCCATCCCTGCTCGTCGGTGTCCGTGACCGAGAGCCCTTCTCTGCCGCCCAGAAGCAGCTTCTCAAACTCATCATCTGGATTATCAGGGTTTTTCACCACATCAAAATTATGCATCATGTGCATTTCATTACTCACGACCTCCGACTTCCACTCATCCTTGGGATTTTTCGGCATCTGGTAGGCGAGCACCTTCACGCCCTCGCCTTCGCCGTTCTTGTTGCCGCGACCGTGCAGTGGGACGACAACGAGATCGTAGCGCGGCTTGTCGTCTTCGTTGTCGCCGCGCCGGACCCACTTCATGCGGTGCGTGGTCGGCTCGACTTTTTGAAACTTCACCGCCTCCCATTTCTGGGTGCGGTCGGCGGGCGGAATCAAATAAAACACCGAGCCGCTGTTCACCGTGTCGCCGGGATCCCACTCCGCACCGACGGCGATTTCGCATTTGCCGTCGCCGTCAATGTCCCGCGCGGCGATGCAGACGTTGTCCTTCACTGTGAGGTTCTCCGCGATGACATGCTTCGTCCACGAGGGATTTTTATACCAGACAATCTGCTTGGCGTCCGCGAGCAGGATGTCCGGCTTGCCGTCACCGTCCACGTCCGCGATAGCGAGATTGTAGCCGATCTCAATCTGGCCATCGATGGTCTGCGGCCGGAAGGCAGGCTTCTTTTCCTCGGCAAGAGCGACGGAAACGAGCAGCAGAAAAAGAGCAGCGATGGTTTTCATGAGAAGGTTTTATCAATGCAAATGACTTTTGAACAGACTTAATTCACACAGCATCCGTTGCGCCTCCGGCCTTCCGTGCTAATCACGCCGGATGAAAGCATTGTATGCCGAATTCCTCGGCACCTTCACCCTCGTGTTCGCGGGCACGGGAGCCATCGTGATTGACCACGCCACGAACGGCACCATCGGTCACGCGGGCGTCGCCTTGACCTTCGGGCTCGTCGTATTGGCGATGATCCACACTTTCGGCGATGTCAGCGGGGCACACCTCAACCCAGCGGTGACCGTCGGTTTTGCCGTTGCCCGGCGCTTTGCCTGGGCCGTAGTGCCCGGCTACATCCTCGCACAGCTTAGCGGTGCGCTGACCGCCAGCGGACTTCTAAGATTTCTCTTTCCCGCTGACGCCACACTGGGTGCCACACTGCCGGCTGGTTCATGGTCGCAGAGTTTCATCTTGGAAATCGTGCTGACATTTATCCTGATGCTAACCATCCTCAGTGTCTCGCATGGCTCCAAAGAAAAGGGAATCACCGCCGGCATCGCCATCGGAGCGATCATCGGACTGGAAGCCATGTTCGCGGGGCCCATTTGCGGAGCCTCGATGAATCCCGCGCGCTCGCTGGCACCAGCGCTGGTCAGCGGTCATCTGGAACATCTTTGGTTGTATCTGGCCGCGCCGATGATCGGTGCGCTGCTCGCGGTGCCGGCGTGCATTTGTGTGCGCGAGCCGCACTGCTGCGCCCGCGCCAGTTGATGTCCCCCCTACCCAAATGACCGACCGTCCGCTCATCCTCGTTCTCTGCAACGGAAACTCCTGCCGCTCCCACCTCGCGGAAGGCATCCTGCGCTCATCGCTCCAAAGAAAATTTCGCGTGGCCAGCGCGGGCTCAAAACCTGCAGGCTATGTCCATCCTCTCGCCATTGCGGTCATGGCGGAGAACGGCATCGATATTTCGCAGCATCACTCCAAGCATCTCGATGAGTTCCTGAATCAAGACGTGGAAACAGTCATCACAGTTTGCGGCAACGCCGACCAGGCCTGCCCGATGTTTCCGGGACAGGTCAACCGGCATCACTGGGGTTTTGACGATCCCGCTCATGCAACGGGCAGCGACGAAGAAAAGATGATCGTGTTCCGCCGCGTGCGCGACGAAATCCGCCGCGTCTTTGAAGCTTATGCCGCAGGAAGACTCGACGCCCTGCGTCAGCCTTCGGTTCGATTGTGACGAATGTCGCGCGCCGCCTGCGCATAGACCGCGTCCTCGCCTATGTTCACGGCGTGATCACCCGCGCGTTCTAAATATCGCGCAATGAAAACGAGATCGAGATATTCCGGCAGTCGTGATGCATCTTCCTCCATGCGCCGGGTCAGACGCTCGATCAGTTCCTTATGCGTCCGATCAAGTTCCCGATCGCGAACCTTGAGGCCCATCGCGAGTTCGATGTCTCCCTCATTAAAGGCCCGCAGGCTGTCCTGGAGCAACGAGGCGGCCCGCGCGTGAATCGGTTCCAGCATGCGCGTTTCCGGAAGCTCGGGCGATTGCAGTAGCCTTTTTGAACGGCGCGCGATGTTGACCGCCTGGTCGCTGATGCGCTCCAGTTCGGTCGCCATCTTAATCGTCGCAAAGACACGGCGGAAGTCGTGCGCTAGTGGCTGGAAGCGCGTGAGAATATTCACGCCTTCGCGATCAATCTCCATCTCCAGCGCGTCAACCGACTCGTCATCCGCAATGATCCGGTTGCACAAGGCCTCGTCCCGCCGTGCCAGCGCACGCGCGGAATCACTCAGGCTTTCCTGTGTGATGACGGCCATCCGGCGGATGCTGTCGTTAAGATTCTCAAGCGCCTTGTCGAAGCTCGATAGGATGTGAGATTTTTCTTGCATGAAAATTCAGGTTGGGGTTTGGAAATGAGAACTTGGGTGTGAAAAGTGAACAATGGCTAACTCAAAGCCGGCAGCTTACAACCGGCAACTCATAACTCATTTTATTCTCACCTCATAAATGCAGTCAAACGAAGTGAGCGGCATCGCTGATGAAGTGAGCATGGGAATGGGGATTAGGAGCAACGGAAACGGAGATGTTAAAAAAACCCGCCGGAGTTCATCCGGCGGGTTCAACCCTTTACTCGTTTAACAGAAACAACTCATCCCAGAAAGCTGGCATCAGAAGAACATGCGCATGCCGACCAAGGCGGTCCAGCCGCTGAAGTCGCCGCCGTCGCCGCCGCCTTCCATGGTGCTGTATTCAGCACCGGCCATGAGCTTGAGCTTGTGGCCGTAGAGGTAATAGTTCAGGCCGAGGTAAACAGCCTGGAACTCGTCGCCGCGACCGCTGTCAGTGACGCTCTTGTCCAGACCCTCATAGCGGGAGGGGAGGCGGAGGCCGTCGTTGGAGCTGCTCGCGTATTGGTAGCGTGTGACGAACTGGAGGCCGTCCAAGATGTAGAAGGAAGGGATGACATGGAAGCCCCACACATCACTCTGGCCATCGCGACCAAGTCCACCGAGCACGTCGGTGTAGAGGCCGAAGCGACCTTTTTCCCAAGTGCTGTTGAGCGAGAAGGCGTTCGTGAACAATGCACCACCGCCGAAATTCTTGGAGTCAGTGCTGTGCTGCCAGTCGAACTTGACGATGCCCTTGTCCATGCCGGTGAGGCTGGTCAGATCATAGCCGATGCCGGCCTGGATGACCGCACCTGCGGAAAAATCGGTGAACTCAGCTTGTTTGTCACCCGCGTAACCGCCAACCGTGTAAATCCAGTTGTTGATTTTGCCATTGGCACGGATGCCCGTCAGTTCCGATGTGAACAGAGTGTTGGAGAGCAGCGTGCGCTCGAAGGTGAGGATTTCCTTGGAGGAGGTGAACTGCTCAACGGAGAAGAAGTTCGCCTTGTATTTGCCGATTCCAATGTTGAATTTGTCATTGGGTGCCCAAGTGAGGTTCAGATCGTAGATTTGCGAGTAGAACTGAGGGTCAAAGTTTGGATTGACGTCGATCTGGCCTTCGAGCTTGAACTGGCGGAACCACTTTGACTTGAAGCCAAGACGAAAGCGGCGGACCTCCATGTCACCCCAGAGGAGTTCATCAGGACGGTCTCCGGAGGAGTAGCCATCCCCATCCGCATACTGAAGCTGGAGGCGACCCTGAAGGGCGAACTCCTGGAGGATCGGATTCTCATCATTTTTATAGAGTGTGGCAGCTCCCCAGATCTTGTCGTAGATGGAGCGTGTGTCGGTGGGCTGCACGGCAGGTCCCAGATTTTTGCCGGAGGAGGTGACGGTCTCACCAGCCTGGAGGCTGGAGAGCATGACCGACGTCAGCAGGAGAATTGCGATTTTGAGTTTCATGTATTTTGTTGGTGTTTTTTGACTGAATGTGGGAGTGTTTTCTTTCTGTGGATGCCGACAAATTCTGCCAGCAAGCGCGAGGCTAGCGTGAAGGCAAAAGACGTCGAGGCTTCAAATGTGACATTATTGACACATTTGAAGCCAGTTTCAAGGTATCCATGTCGTCACAGATGTTAAGGCTGGCGAAAGAGGCGTGTTGCGGTTCACAAACTGCCCTGGCGACTTTGGGATGGTCAGCGTGGGGTTCCTTCTCGGTTTCCATTTGGCCATATTGTCATTATCGGTTGAGATTCAGCAAGTTCTGTTGTTGCAGACACCGGTTCCACAGGCTCTGATCTCAGAGTGAGCGGCTCTCCTTTGCTCTGAGTGCAGGCGGTTGCCATACTAAGTATAAAATAAATACAAGCGCTGCAGCGCCCAGTTTATCCGTAAGCCCTGACAGATGGCAGCGAGATTGGAAGATATTCAGGGCGCAGCTCTCTCGGGAGCCAGACTCAGATCCCCCGGTTTTTCGTGAGTGCCGATGCTGTCAAGCCTGACCATCCGGCCGATTGTGACAATTTATTCACTTAAGCCTGTTTGCTCCTGGCCTGGAATCCCGCATAAATGGGTTTGCTGGACATCCCGGCATATGATTATTCAACACCTCAACACAACAAACATGAAATCCACCATCGTTACTTCACTCCTGGCCGTGGCGTTCACCGCCAGCCTCAGCGCGCAAAGCACACTGCGCATCCGCGGATCCGACACGCTCGGAGCCAAACTCGTCC
>JANNQW010000228.1:0-1617 GCA_031400955.1 Verrucomicrobiota bacterium | reverse complement strand
GATGCGCGGTTTATAATACATCCCGTCGAGGTGCGCCTTGGTGATGAGCTTCACGAGGTTTGCGTAGCCTTCGTCTGACTCCGCCAGCAGTGTGAGGTGTGAGCTGCGCTTGCGCCCGGCCACGTCCTTTTTTTCCTGCATGGAGCCGGGAGAAAGATACGCTTCGCAACCGATGATTGGCTTGATGCCAGCGCTCACTGCCTCTTGGTAGAACTCGACCGCCCCGTAGAGGTTTCCGTGATCCGTCATCGCCACTGCTGGCATTTTCAGCTCTTTCGCCTGCGCCATCAGCTCGGGAATCCGCACCGCTCCGTCGAGCAGCGAGTATTCCGTGTGCAAATGGAGATGGACGAAGGAGTCGGGCATTCTAAAGCGAGCATAGCCCCGCCAGTTTCGGGCGCAACATCAGGCCTGGTTTCTCCGCCGGAAATCAGCGGGTGCCATACCATTACCCATCATTCTCATTACTGGCCTGGAGCAGGCATTTTTGGCAGTTCTGGATTCGATGGCGAGGCGACCTTTAGGAAATCCATAAAAAGTTTTTCGATGGCCACTGACATGACAACTGGGTCGTTACTGTTGGCCGCTTTGCCCAAGATTTTATTGAGATGAAGGTCATCCCATGCGGCGTTTGTGCGGTTAATTTTCACCACATAGTCGAAAGCCCGGCAGATGTCCCGGGCTGCGGTGAATACTTTTCGCTCGGACTTTGTTCCTGTTTCCAACTGTTTCACAACCGGCAGAAATTGGGCTTCAAAAAATCCAGCAGCCGCCTGAGATCCACTCCCTAGCTCCTGAAATTTTGAGATCAGATCCCCTACAAACTTACGGGCGCGTTCTTGTGAGGCGGGGGCGAGATCATTGAAGGGGCCGCCGTAGATTTCTTGAATGGTGTTATCTACGGGGGCATCTGCTGGCGCCGTCGTTTTTGCAGCCTCGGAAGCCGGGGCTGTGGATGGCCTAGCATATGCCACGGTGAGGAGACATCCAAAGATCACGAAGTGCAAGTTTCGCATCAGCCTATGGAATTGCATTTTTGTTTCACGTCAAGTGCAGGGCGGTTTTTATGAATGGCTCAGGCTGGTAGCTTGTGTTCCTGATTGTTGTCATTTCTTCTCCACCACTTTCACCAGCAACTCATCAGAGTTCCCGCGCAGTTCGGGCGAATACATGGCGCTAACTTTCGCGGGCAGGGCGTGGAAACTTCCCGGCACTTCCGCGCGGAGACGGTAGGTGAGCGAGTGTTTCCCGAGCGGCAGTTCACGAAGGAAGAAGGCGGCGCGTTCGTCGTGGAGTTCGAGATAGGAGTTCAACGTGTCGCCGACATAACCGCTGCGCACATTCACGGCTTCGAAGCCGGCGGCTTTCATGTCTTCGATCAGGAGATACTCGTAGTCGTTCTTGCTCTCGACGATCAACTCCGCCTCGATCATGTCGCCGCTGCGCACGGTGTCGCCGTCCTTGATCTCCGTGCGGTCGTAGGCTTCGACGCGCTGCTGCAAGGGATTGCCGGTGGAGTTGGCGACGTTCACTTTCTTTTCCTTGGGTGTGAGTTTCCAATAATGGCGCGTCACTTTCACTTCGAGTCCTGCGGCGGGAATGTGCTCCTCCATGGTG
>JANNQW010000227.1:0-24199 GCA_031400955.1 Verrucomicrobiota bacterium | reverse complement strand
CCTCCGTGTTCGGCAACATCGGAAACTTCAGCAACACCAACCTCGGGTTCCTATAAAGTAACTCGCGAGTCCCTTCGCGAGTTCTTCAAATCCAAAACCGCGAAGAGACTCGCGGACTACTTTCAGCACGGCAAGTCCGTCGCGCCCATCAGATAAAGATCACAGGCTTTCGCAGCTCCGCGACCTTCGTTGAAAGCCCATACGACCAGACTCTGGCCGCGACGGCAGTCGCCAGCCGCGAAAACTCCAGGGAGGCTCGTGGTGTATTTGCCGTGTTCGGCTTTCACATTGCTTCGGGCGTCTCGCTCGACATTGAGCGCGTCCAACAACGGTTGTTCGGGGCCGAGGAAGCCCATCGCGAGCAATACCAACTGCGCCGGCAGAACTTTTTCGGTGCCGGGAATATTTTTGGGAATGAACTGACCCTTGTCATTCTTGGCCCACTCGACCTGCACGGTGTGAACCGCTTTCACATTGCCATTTTCATCACCATCGAATCGGGTCGCGGTGGTGACATAGACGCGTGGGTCATCGCCGAACCTGGCGGCAGCTTCTTCCTGACCGTAATCCATCTTGTAAGTCTTGGGCCACTCGGGCCATGGATTATCCTTCGCGCGTTCCAGCGGCGGCTTGGGCAATATTTCGATTTGCACAAGGCTCTTGCAGCCATGCCGCATCGAAGTGCCCACGCAGTCGGTGCCGGTGTCACCGCCGCCGATGATGATGACATCTTTGCCTGCGGCGTTGATGAAAGTGCCGTTCTTGTGTTGATCGAGAACCGCCTTGGTGTTCGCGGTAAGAAAATCCATCGCAAAGTGAACGCCTTTCAATTGCCGCCCTTCGATGGGAAGATCCCTCGGCTTGGTGGCTCCTGTGCACAAAACCACGGCGTCGAAATCCTTAAGCAGTGATTCGCTGGTGATGTCTTTGCCGACTTCGGTATTGCAGATGAACTTCACACCTTCGTCTTCCAGCAATTTAATGCGGCGGAGCACCACTTCATTTTTGTCGAGCTTCATGTTGGGAATGCCATACATAAGCAAGCCTCCGGGCCGGTCGGCACGTTCGTAAACCGTGACCGTGTGACCGGCCTTGTTGAGTTGTGCGGCGGCGCTCAAACCCGCAGGGCCGGAGCCGATAATGGCAACCTTCTTGCCAGTGCGCTTCTGCGGTGGCTCAGGTGTGACCCAGCCTTCATCCCAGCCCTTGTCGATGATCGCGACTTCGAGATTCTTGATCGTGACCGGCGGGTTGTTAATTCCCAGCACGCATGATCCTTCACATGGAGCCGGACAAACGCGCCCAGTGAACTCGGGAAAGTTGTTAGTCTTGTGCAAGCGCTCGAGCGCCTCCTTCCAGAGTCCGCGATAGACAAGATCGTTCCATTCGGGGATGAGATTGTTGATCGGGCAGCCGCTAGCCATGCCGCTGATGAGCGTGCCGGTGTGACAGAATGGAATCCCGCAATCCATGCAGCGCGATCCCTGAGTGTGTAGGCTGGTCTCAGGCATGTGCACATGAAATTCACCCCAATCCTTGATGCGCTCCAGCGGTGGCCGGTCGACCGGAATTTCACGCTCGAATTCGATAAAGCCTGTTGGTTTTCCCATAGATCAAAATTGAAATGCCAGTTGGTTCAGTGTCATCTATCTGCGGATCAGCTCCCCCCGACGCGGGCGACATCCCTGGCGTTTGCTTCAAAGGCGGCATTAAGCGCATCATCGCCGCTCAATCCATCCTGCTGCGCTTTCTTCAATGCCTGGAGCACCCGCTTATAGTCTTTCGGCATCACCTTGACGAACTTCGGCAGCATCTGCTCCCAAAGCGCGATCACCTTGAAAGCTTTCTGGCTCTTGGTGTAATCGGCATGTTTCTTGATCAGAGCAAACAGAGCGTCGATCTCATCTTTGTCTTCCAGTGATTCAAGTCCGACCATCTGCGTGTTGCAGCGTGTGGCGAAGTCACCCGTTTCATCCAGGATATAAGCGACACCACCGCTCATGCCGGCGGCGAAATTGCGCCCCGTGGCGCCGAGCACGACGACACGACCGCCGGTCATGTATTCGCAGCCGTGATCGCCGACGCCTTCCACTACAGCATCCACGCCGGAGTTGCGCACGGCAAAACGCTCGCCCGCCATGCCGCGCAGATAGACTTCGCCACTGGTCGCCCCGTAAAGCGTGACGTTGCCAGCAATGATGTTTTCTTCGGCAACAAACGTGGAGCTGGTTGGCGGATAAACGATGATGCGTCCTCCGCTGAGTCCCTTGCCCACATAGTCGTTGGCGTCGCCTTCAAGCTCGAGCGTCACGCCCTTCGGAACGAACGCGCCAAAGCTCTGGCCAGCGCTGCCCTGGAAATGGAGATGCACCGTGTCGTCCGGCAATCCTTGCCAGTGGCGCTTGGTGATTTCATTGCCAAGAATGGTGCCGACGACGCGGTTCACATTGCGAATCGGCAGCGTGGCTTTTACTTTTTCTCCGCGCTCAATGGCGGGCCGGCAAATGTCGAGCAGCCTGGTGATATCGATGGATTTGTCGAGACCGTGATCCTGCTTCTCGGTACAGAAGCGGCCCACTTCGGGTCCGACAGGTGGTTGATAAAGAATCTTCGAGAAGTCGAGTCCCCTCGCCTTCCAGTGTTCGACGGCTTTCCGGGCTTCGAGCACGTCAGTGCGCCCGACCATGTCCTCCAGCTTGCGGAAGCCGAGCTGAGCCATGAGTTCGCGAACTTCCTGCGCGATGAATTTCATGAAATTCACGGCGTGATCTGGATCACCGGTGAAGTTTTTCCGCAGGAGCGGATCCTGCGTGGCAACACCAACCGGGCAGGTGTTCAAGTGACATACGCGCATCATGATGCAGCCCAGAGTGACGAGTGGCGCCGTGGCGAATCCAAATTCCTCAGCACCGAGCAACGCAGCGATGACGACATCGCGACCAGTTTTCATCTGACCGTCAGCTTCGACAGCGATGCGGCTGCGAAGATTATTCAAGACCAGTGTCTGATGCGTCTCCGCAAGTCCCAGTTCCCACGGGAGACCGGCATGCTTGATGGAAGTCTGTGGCGAAGCGCCAGTGCCGCCGTCGTAACCCGAGATGAGCACCACGTCAGAATGCGCCTTGGCCACACCGGCAGCGATGGTGCCGACACCAACTTCGGAGACCAGTTTCACGCTGATCCGCGCCGCGCGATTCGCGTTCTTCAAGTCGTGGATGAGTTCCGCGAGATCTTCGATGGAATAAATGTCGTGATGCGGCGGTGGTGAAATGAGACCGACCCCAGGCGTCGAGTGGCGCACCTTGGCGATCCAAGGATACACCTTGGCACCAGGAAGCTGACCGCCTTCACCGGGCTTCGCACCCTGGGCCATCTTGATCTGGATTTCCTTGGCCTGCGTCAGATAGAGGCTGGTCACACCGAAGCGACCGGACGCCACCTGCTTGATGGCGCTGTTTTTGGAATCACCGCGCTCGTTCGTCCATGTGTAACGCGCGGAATCTTCGCCGCCTTCACCTGTGTTTGATTTGCCGCCGACCCGATTCATCGCGATGGCGAGCGCTTCGTGCGCTTCGCTCGAGATCGAACCATAACTCATCGCGCCGGTTTTGAAGCGCTTCATGAGCGTCTCGATGCTATCTACTTCATCGATGGGCACCGGCTCGAGCTTTTTGAAATCAAGCAAACCACGCAGTGTGTAGTGCTTCTGACTCTGGTCGTTCACAAGCGCGCTGTATTGCTTGAAAGTTTCGAAGCTGCCGGTGCGGACCGCTTTTTGCAGCGTGTGAATGGTCTGCGGACTGAAGAGATGACCTTCGCCTTCTTTGCGCCATTGATATTCGCCGCCGACATCGAGAGCGTGACCGTTCACGGTGCGATCTGGAAAAGCGTGATTGTGCCGCGCGATGGATTCTTTCGCGATGACTTCGATGCTCGCGCCTTCGATACGCGTCGCGGTCCATGTAAAATATTTGTCCACCATCGCCTGATTCAGGCCGACAGCTTCAAAGATCTGCGCACCACGATAACTCTGCATTGTAGAGATGCCGATTTTCGACGCCACTTTGATGACGCCCTTAGTCGCGGCCTTGATGAAATTCTTGCACGCGGTCTTGGAATCCACCTTCACCAAGAGCCCTTGACGGATCATGTCATCGAGCGTCTCGAAAGCGAGATAGGGATTGATCGCGCCACAGCCGTAACCGATGAGCGTCGCGAAGTGATGCACCTCGCGCGGTTCACCGGATTCCAGAACCAGATCGCACAAAGTGCGGGTGCCTTCGCGGATGAGATGGTGATGCAGACCAGCGACGGCGAGCAGTGCCGGGATCGGCGCATTTTCTTTGTTCACTCCACGGTCAGAGAGAATGAGAATATTCTTCCCTGCGGCGATCAGCTTTCCTGCTTCTGCGCAGAGATGCTCCATCGCTTTTTCGAGACCAGCGGCGCCGTCCTTCGGATGGAATATGATCGGCAGCGTGGCCGACGCGAACTGACCTTGCGCGACATGCTTCAGCTTCGCGAGTTCCTCGTTGCTGAGGATCGGCGACTTCAGTTCGATAAGATGACAACTCTCCGGCGTGGGCTTCAACAGATTGCCCTCGGGTCCGATGGTCGTGACTGCCGAAGTGATGATCTCCTCGCGAATGCAATCGATCGGCGGGTTCGTCACCTGCGCAAAAAGCTGCTGGAAGTAATCGTAGAGCAGCTTCGACTTGTCCGAGAGCACGGCTAGAGGCGTGTCCGTGCCCATGGATCCCACGGCTTCCACACCATCACGCGCCATCGGAGTCATCAGCAGGCGCAAGTCTTCAAAAGTATAGCCGAACGCAGTCTGCCGTTGCAGCACGGTCTTGTGATCGGGCAGCGGCAGTTCGAGTGCGTCCTTCACATTCGCCAGTTGGACGAGATGCTTGTCCAGCCACAGGCGGTAGGGTTTTTCTGAGGCGATCTTTTCTTTGATCTCGTCATCGGCGATGATGCGGCCTTCCTCCATGTTCACGAGGAACATGCGACCCGGCTGCAAGCGACCCTTGTGTGCGATGCGTTCCGGTTCGATCGGAAGCACGCCCGCTTCCGAGGCCATGATCACCAGATCGTCCTTGGTTACATAATAACGCGAAGGACGCAGGCCGTTGCGGTCGAGTGTGGCACCGATCATCGTTCCATCGGTGAAAGCGATGGAAGCCGGACCGTCCCAAGGTTCCATGAGGCAGGAGTGATATTCGTAGAACGCTTTTTTCTCGTCGCTCATCGACTCATGACCGCTCCACGGTTCGGGGATCATCATCATCATCGCGTGCGGCAGCGAGCGCCCCGAAAGCACCAGCAACTCCAGCGAGTTGTCAAAGATGGTCGAGTCACTGCCGTCGATGTTGATCACCGGCTTGATCTTCTTCATGTCATCGCCAAACAATTCCGACTCAAAGAGCGACTGCCGCGCGTTCATCCAGTTGATGTTGCCGCGCAGCGTGTTGATTTCGCCATTGTGCGCGATGTAACGATACGGATGCGCCCGTTCCCAGCTTGGGAAGGTGTTGGTCGAGAACCGGGAATGCACCAGCGCCAGTGCGCTCTGCATGTCGGGGTCATGGAGATCCGTGAAATACTCGCCGACCTGGAGCGGCGTGAGCATGCCTTTATAGACCAGCGTGCGGCAGGACAAACTAGGCGCATACCAGAACGTATCCACCTTGGCCGCACGGATGGCGAGATGCGCCACCTTGCGGATGACATAGAGTTTCCGTTCGAAAGCCGCATCGTCCGCCATTCCGGCACTGCGACCGATGAATGCCTGTCGCATGAAGGGCTCGCTGGCTTTGGAGGATTTGCCGAGTCCTGAATTATCCACCGGCACATCGCGCCAGCCGAGGAAGACCTGGCCTTCATCGCGCACGACTTTCTCGAAAATCGCTTGGCTCTTCGCCCGCATCGCTGGATCGCGCGCAGTGAAAAGCGAAGCCACGCCGTACTGTCCCGGCTCCGGCAAGTTGAAGCCAGCCGCTGCGCTTGCCTTCTTGAAAAACAAATGCGGCATCTGGATCAAGATGCCAGCGCCGTCCCCAGTGCATTCTTCGACGCACGCGCCGCGATGATCGACGTTGGCCAGAATCGTCAGCGCGTTTTGCACGATGTCGTGGGACTTCTTCCCCTTCATGTGAACGACGAATCCGACCCCGCAGGCATCATGCTCGAACCTGGGGTCATAGAGCCCCTGCTTTTCAGGTGGTGTTGGGTTATGCATTTCGATGAAGTTCTAAAGTGGAATCGCCCCCTGATTCGATATGAAACTCAAAGCTGGGGGGCATGGCTATAATGGAATAATTACGCCCGGACAAGTGCGCTGTGACTGAAGATTAAAAATTTGTTGGCTGATGAAACAACCATTTGGGGGTTCTCAGGAGTTAAGCTCCACCCGCAGACGGTGTCCCCGCTTCATGCTATGAAGGGAACAGACGCTGAATATAGAGATGTCGTAGTGAGGGATTTTCATATTCTGGCTACCCGTTGCATGCGGGAATCGGCGAAAGGGCAGTCAAATAAGACTGACCGGAGTCTTTCGCAAGCATGGACTGTGCCGCATGCCGCTTCTCAGCAAAAACTTTGAGATTGTTATTACCCCCATCAGAGATCAAAATATCAAATGTCCGCATCGGCTTATGCAGCCTTCCGACGCCTCTTCCACGAAATCGGCACCGTGGATGCAGTCGGTGTTGCAGAACGCGTCGCCAAATATACCACGCGCAGCATCAAGAAGAAGTCGAAGCTTTTCGGCTTGAACCTCGCAGTGACTATGGTGGATCTCACCACCCTGGAAGGCAAGGACACGCCCGGCAAGGTGGCCTCATTGTGTCAGAAAGCGATCACACCGCATGAGGGATTTGACGTTCCCAGCACGGCGGCCGTGTGCGTTTATCCCGCGATGGTGAAGCATGCTAAAAAACACATCTCGGGCACCAGCGTCAAAGTCGCTTCCGTCGCCACCGCCTTCCCCAGCGGCCAGGCACCTTTGAAGACCCGCCTCGCGGAAGTCCGGGCGGCAGTCGCTGACGGCGCGGACGAGATCGATATGGTGATCAATCGCGGCGCTTTTCTATCTGGCGAATTCAGCCTGATGCAGGACGAGATCAGGCAAGTGGTTGAAGCCTGCGGCGCTTCAACGCTGAAAGTGATTTTGGAAACCAGCGAACTGGAAACCTACGACAACATCCGCGCCGCCAGCTTTCTCGCCATGCGCGTGCTGCGGCCCCATGACTTCATCAAGACCAGCACTGGAAAGACATCCTCCAACGCAACGCTCGGCAACAATCAGGTCATGCTCGAAGCCATCCGGGATTTCTATTTTGAAACCGGCATCCCCATTGCCATGAAACCCGCTGGCGGCATCCGCACCGCCAAGCAAGCACTCCAATTTCTCATCGCCGTCAAAGAGACCCTCGGTGATGAGTGGCTCAACAATAAACGCTACCGTTTCGGTGCCAGCACCCTCTTGAACGATCTACTGCGGCAGATCGAAAAAGAGCGCAGCGGCAGTTATCAGGCACCCTACTATTTCAGCGAGGCAGCCGAATCTTATTAATTTTCCCGGAGAAAACTCATGGCCACCAAGACCAACAAAAGGCAAAACTCGCGCGCCGCAGTTCGCCCTTCCGACGCTCCAGCGAGGAAGCCATCGCGCGAACTCATCTTCGGCGACCTCTGGGAGTTTGACCCGGCGCCTGAAACGGCGGATCCCAAGCTGAAGCCCCGCTACGATCTGTTCATCAACGGAGAATTCACCGCGCCAAAAAGCGGCAAATATTTTCCCACCATCAATCCAGCCACCGAACAAAAAATCGCCGACATCGCACTGGCATCACCAGCGGATGTGGACGCGGCGTATCAAGCCGCCCAACGGGCCTATGATACGGTCTGGGGAAAAATGCCGGGGCGCGAACGCGGAAAATACATCTACCGCATCGCCAGGTTGCTCCAGGATCACGCACGGGAATTTGCCATCGCGGAAACCATGAACGGCGGCAAGCCGATCAAGGAATCACGCGACTTCGATGTGCCGATGGCCGCAGCGCATTTTTTCTATCATGCCGGCTGGGCGGACAAACTGGAATATCTTGCCCCTGGCCGCATGGTGAAACCACTGGGCGTGGTCGGTCAGGTGATCCCATGGAACTTCCCGCTATTAATGATGGCCTGGAAAATCGCACCGGCGCTGGCGATGGGAAACTGCGTCGTCATCAAACCTGCGGAAACTACTAGCATCACCGCACTGAAGTTCGGCGAGATTTTACAGGAAGCCGGACTGCCTCCCGGCGTGGTGAACATCGTGAGCGGCGCTGGCGAAACCGGCGCCGCCGTCATGAATCACCCGCTCGCCGCGAAGGTGGCTTTCACCGGCAGCACCGAAGTCGGGAAGATCATCATGCGCTCGCTGGCCGGCACCGACAAAAAGATGACCATGGAACTCGGCGGCAAAGCGGCCAACATCGTGTTCGACGACGCCCCGCTTGATCAAGCTGTGGAAGGTATCGTCAACGGCATCTTCTTCAATCAAGGTCATGTCTGTTGCGCAGGTTCGCGCTTATTAGTGCAGGAAGGCGTGGCGGAAGCCGTGCTCGCCAAGCTAAAAAATCGCATCAAGGTTCTGCGCGTGGGCGATCCCCTGGACAAGAACACCGACGTCGGTGCGATCAACTCCAAGGAGCAGCTCGGAAAAATCCGCGAGCTAGTGGAAAGCGGCGTGAACGAAGGCGCGGAACTTTATCAATCACCATGCGGCCTGCCAGCGAAGGGTTTCTTCTTCAAGCCGTCCGTGTTCTCCAACGTCACCATGAGCCACCGCATCGCGCGCGAGGAAATTTTTGGGCCCGTCCTGAGCGTGCTCACCTTCCGCACGGTTGATGAAGCCATCGAGAAGGCGAACAACACTCCTTATGGATTGAGTGCCGGCGTATGGACCGACAAAGGTTCGCGCATTTTGAAAATGTCAGTCGAACTGAAGGCGGGCGTGGTTTGGGCTAACACCTATAACAAATTTGATCCCACCAGCCCCTTCGGCGGCTACAAAGAAAGCGGCTTCGGTCGCGAAGGCGGAAGGCAAGGTGTGCTGGACTATTGCAAGCTTGTATAGACAGGATTAACAGAATTCAAATGATGAAGAAAGCACTGATCCAATTCTGTTAATCTTGTTAATCCTGTCCAAAAAATCATGAATCCCCGCCTCCCCATCACCAAAACACCGAAGTGTTATGTCGGCGGTGCCTTCATCCGCTCCGAATCGGGCCGCGTCACTCCACTCCATGACGCGTCCGGCGCGTTCTTCGCCAACATCCCGCAATGCACGCGAAAGGATTTGCGCAATGCCGTCGAAGCCGCCGCCAAAGCTGGTTCCGGCTGGTCAAAACGCTCAGCTTACAATCGCTGCCAGATTCTTTACCGGCTCGCGGAAATGATCGAGGCCCGCAGCGCGGAGATGATCGAGGCGCTCCATGTGGGCGGGCAGCCCTCTGCCCGCGCGAAGACCGAAGTCGCCGCCACCGTGGACAGGCTGATCCACTACGCCGGCTGGACGGACAAGTATGAGCAACTGCTCGGCAATGTGAACCCCGTGTCGTCGCCGCATTTCAATTTCACTGTCACCGAACCCACCGGCATCGTCGGCGTGCTGGCGCCCGAAGATGCCCCCCTGCTGGCGCTGGTCTCACTCATCGCACCGGCAATCACTTCTGGAAACACCGTCGTCGCACTCGCTTCCACTTCACAGCCGTATCCGTCCATCGCACTCGGAGAAATGCTGGCAACCAGCGATCTGCCCGGTGGCGTGGTAAATTTGCTCACCGGATTTCGCGCTGAACTGCTGCCCACGTTCGCCACTCACGCCCATCTCCGCGCGATCACCGGCGTGGCGAATGCCGATGAGCGCAAGCAAATTAAGCTCGCCGCAGCCGACAGCGTGAAACGCGTGCACTTGCGCAAGACTGAAGAAACGCACGACTGGTTCGCCGATTCGACGCAGGGACTTTACGAAATCCGGGATCTCGTCGAATACAAAACAACCTGGCATCCAATCGGCGCGTAACCCATGCGGTAGTCCTGGCGAGAAATTGCCCGCAACAAAATCCTCTCCCCGTGGTTAACAATTCGCACCACGTGATGAAAATCCACTTTTTAATACTCCCCCTTCCTGTCCTCGCTGCCGCCATACTCCTCCACGCCGCCAGCCCGCTGGACGAGAGGTTTAAGGAGTTCGACAAAAACAACGACGGCGTGCTGTCCGGTAACGAACTCGATGCTGCCCCTTATCTACGCAAACTCGACCTGGACGGCGACGACAAAGTCACACCGGAAGAGGCGCGCGAAGCATTAACCAAATTCGGCCGTAAGACACTGCAAGCCCTTCGTAACCGGGACACTTCCCGAACAGGTGACCTTCCTGGTCCACGCACAGCCGACTTCTTTAGTAACCTCGACAAGAACCACGACGGGAAACTCACGTCAGATGAACTGAAGGACTCCGAGTGGTTCAAAAAGCTCGACAAGAACAATGACGGTGCGGTCACCCTCGAAGAATCGCTCTCAGAGATCGGCGAGCGCTTGCCTAAAAAATATCCTTCGGGAAACGATGAAACCCCGATCAAACCTGCGGTTGAGTTGCAGGAAGGACCGCAGCCGGTGAGAGCGGCCGAACGCGGCGTGGGCCGGATGGCACCCGAAGTTAATCTAAAAGGCCTCGAAGGTGGCGAATGGAAAATGACAGCAGCGGTTGGCAGTAAGGTCACGGTGCTGGGATTCTTCAGCGCCACCTGCCCGCTGAGCAGCAAGTTGGGTCCGGAGATGGCGCGACTGGAGAAAGACTACCGCGACAAAGGTGTGTCGTTCACTTGGCTGAGTGCACCGCCATCGTCCAACATTGATGAGATTAAACGCTTCGTTTCCACAAACGGGCTCACGGGGAAAATTGCTCGTGATGCCGACAAGGGCGTGGCCATTACACTCGGCGCGGAGACTACGACGGAAGTCTTTGTTCTCGACGCCGCGCGCACACTCGTATACCGCGGCGCGATCAACGATCAATACGGCCTCGGCTACGCGCTCGATGCGCCGCGCCACACTTATCTCCGGAATGCGCTGGATGCGACCCTGCGTGGCGAAGCACCCGCCGTCGCGGCGACCACAGCCCCGGGCTGCGCGCTTGATCTGCCGAAGCATGAAAAAATCGTCCAGACATCTGCAACATATCATCGGGACATCGCTCGCATCTTGAACCAGAACTGCATCGAATGTCACCGCGCAGGCGGACTCGCGCCGTTCACACTTACAAGCTACGATGATGTGATCGAGCACGCCGGCATGATCCGGAAGCAAACCGACCGCGGTGTGATGCCGCCATGGTTCGCAAGCAAAGAACAATCCGGGGCGCACGCCATCTTCTCCAATGACCGTTCGCTGTCAGATCAGGACAAGAGCGACCTGCTGGCGTGGTTGAACTCGGATCGCCTGAAAGGTGATGTCGCCGACGCGCCGTTGCCGCGCAAATTTGCGGAAGGATGGATCATTGGCGAGCCGGACCTCGTCGTGCAACTCCCTCGCCCCGTCGCCATCAAGGCAGAAGGAACGATGCCTTATCAAAATTTTACAGTGCCGATGAACCTTGCCGAGGACCGTTGGGTGCAGGCTTACGAGGTCGTCCCGACCGATCGCGCAGTGGTGCACCATGTGATCGTGCGGGTCATTGAAAAAGGTGGTCGCGCCTCGCGTGAAGACGGCAACAACGAAACAGTAGGGCTCTGGGCCGCCTATGTGCCGGGCAACAGCACCCGCATCTTGCCGGAAGGTTATGCAAAAAAACTTCCTGCAGGCGCGAGCCTGCATTTTCAGATCCACTACACTCCAAACGGCAAACCAGCCGAGGACCAACTCAAGATCGGGCTCAAGTTCACATCGAAAGCGCCACAATACGTCGTGCATGTGGCTGGCGTGGCCAATCCGCGAATCAACATCCCGCCAAACGATGCCAATCACGTCGAAACTTTCTCGCGCATCCTGCCGACGGACATGCTCGTCAGCGGCTTCATGCCTCACATGCACATGCGCGGGAAATCATTCAAATACGAAGTCACCACCCCGGACGGCAAAACAGAAACACTGCTCGATGTGCCGCGCTATGATTTCAACTGGCAACTCCAGTATCGTCTTTCGCAGCCCAAGATCCTCCCGCGTGGCAGCAAGCTGAAAATCACTGCAGTCTTCGACAACAGCAGCGGCAACAAGGCCAATCCGGATCCCGGCAAAACTGTCCGCTGGGGCCAGCAGACCTACGACGAGATGATGATCGGCTACATCGAGCACTTCGTCCTTAACAAGGATGCAAAGATGGCCGTCAAGTAGCTGTTCAAAACCAAACCATCCCCACATGCTTCAAAAAGCATTGCTCCGTGTCTGGTCCATCTCTCACTTTCAATCACCACTCCGAGCACCCTAAAACTTGATCCCGCAAGCTCTGCATCGTCTACTGCGCAATTGGCGGCCATGCACGCCGCGTCGTGGGGAAGATGACGAAACTCGGCTACAAAGAAATCCTGCTGCCCAAGGGCAGTTTCAAGGCCTGGAAAGACGCCGGGAAAGCGATTGAGGGTGCAACGAAGAAAGCTGGAAATTAACCCCGCCATACAGTCCCGGCATCGGACATGTTTTCGTCGGCTCGAAGATAAATATAAGTCAGCACCTGCTGCACATCGAACGGCGCGAGCAGAGCAACCTTTGCGACTTCATATTCACCGCCCGCGACATCCTCCAGCACATCCAGCCGTGCACGACACGACTCATCCACGTCCCAAACTTCACCGCGGACACTGACCCCGCTTTCATTCACGAAGAACATTCCTGGATACCCGCCGCAATCGACCATCCGATAGCACGGCTCCGTGCTGGCTTGGCCGATAAAATCCTGGCCGGCAATGTATCCTACGTTGCCGCGACCACGCATGAGCGTTCCGTAAATAAAGATACGCATGTTTCATGCCGCAGCGGTTCCGGGTCGAGCTTCCTTAGATGATCGCCGGTCCTCCAGCCACGATGCCGCGCCATATTTCTCCACCGCAAGTATTTCCGAACGCTCCTGAAGCAGCTTCAACGCATCATTCTGACTGACCACTGTCGGCTTGTTCGCCAAAGCGCGAGCGAACTCCAGTTCGAATTCAGCCGGCGGTTTCAGCGGCTGAATCGTTCCTTGATGAAGGAATCCGGACCTGGAAGACCGGCGCTGGGCGGCTCCGGCAATTTTTTTTCCCTCGTGCACCACATCGAAACGCGCCGGTTCTTCAAAACACACCCCCATGCCATCGCTCATGCTCTCAGCCTGCAACGAACAGCCGCCGATGCCCAAATGAGCGAGCGCGGCAATCATGCCTTCGTGAATCCAGCGATAAGTTTCCACCGCGCGCTGATCACATAATGGAAAATCCACCGGCACCGCCAGCGTGTAAGTCCAGTCGCCGTCATGTTCCACCACGCCGCCACCGGTCCATCGCCGCACCACGGGCCAGTTGCGCCGGGCTTCCGGAATCACTGTCAGCGACTGCGAGAATCCGATGCTGATGGTCGGCACTTGCCAACGATAGACCCGGAGCCACGGCTCTTGCGCCGCATCAAGCATGGCCTCATCGAATGCCATATTGAGCGCGCCGCTCCGTGGCGTCGCGTCGTGCCACAATCGGAGGGTATCGAGTTTCATGACGTCATGATTGTTGTTGAAACAAGCTGACAGGGATATCCCATGTTGGCAATGTCCCGGCAATGAAAAGCGATTTCTCTAGCGATGGGCACGACAACTTCCCCACCCTAACGAGACTTTTATTGTAAAATGTCGTTCATACGCCGTAATCTTGTCATCATGATTAAGCACCACACCCGTCGCTCCTTCGTCCAAAACACAATTGCGGGTGCCGCCGTCCTCACACTCGGACAGGTCATCGCCCAGGACGCCGCCCCCAAACGCAAACTGCGCAAAGCAGTCATGTTTGGCACCGTTTCTAAAAAAGGCACCGTCATGGAAAAGTTTCAGGCCATTCGTGAAGCGGGATTCGAGGGCGTGGAGCCCAACGGCGGCATGGACCAGAAGGAAGTGCTGGATGCACTCAAAGCCAATAACCTTGAAGCCGCCAGCGTGTGCTGTCATTCGCATTGGAAGGACACACTGACTCATCCGGTGGCTGCGACACGGAAGCGCGGGATTGAAGGTCTCATTACCACGCTCCGCGATGCCAAAGCCTACGGTGCCGGTTCCATCTTGCTCGTGCCCGGCGTCGTGAATGCTGAAGTGACATACGACGTAGCATGGAAGCGGGCGCAAGAGAGTATTCGTGAAGCCATCCCGCTGGCCAGAGAACTGGAGGTGCGCATCAGTATTGAGAACGTATGGAACAATTTCTTATTGAGTCCGCTGGAGATGGCACGCTTCATCGATGAATTTGAAAGCCCCTGGGTCGGCGCCCATTTCGACATCGGCAACGTCTATCGTTACGGCTGGCCCGAGCAATGGATTCACATTCTTGGCAAGCGTATCAACCGCTTGCACTTCAAGGAATTCGACGCCGACAAGATGAGCAAGCAAGGTTTATACGCCGGCTTCGACTGCGATTTCCTTACCGGCAAGAACGACTGGAAGGCCATCATGCGCGCGCTCGATGACATCGGCTACAGCGGCTGGTGTATCTCCGAACAGCGCATGGGGATCAATCCTGCCGACATGAAGAATTTGACGGACGCGATGGATCAGATGTTTGTCATGTGAAGCACCAATGATCTACAGCATACACGTCTCGTTGAAGGCGATCCGAAGTTGCACTTCGCGATGCGCGGACGGGACAGTTCCGTTTCGGGTAGGGCGGGCGTCCCGCCCGCCGGTTTCCGCGTCCCGCGGAGACCTCCGGGAAAGGTCGCCACGACAATGAATTTCATCTGCACTGATTTGGGCAGGATGCCCAAATCAGCAGGCGGGACGCCCGCCCTACCCTATGAAACGCCGCTTTGGCAAATCAACCGCGTTCCCGGGAATCAGAAGCAGAGGCATCACCACCGAAGGAAAGAACACCCGCCTCGTGCAGCGCGCGATGCGACAGCCCTGAGAAACTCAACGGCCCCTGCGGGACTTCGTGATGCGGACAATGCTGTGTCGCGACGATCCATTCCTCACGCAGATACTCCGATAGCAAATCAAGCGGCGGAATCTGAAACAGGACGGCGACCGCGGACCACACAATGGCCAGATGACCGGGTGAAGTTCCATCGTCCACGCGCACACGAAAGCGCCCGAGCGCAGCCTGGTATTTCGCGCCTCGGGTCTGGTCGAGCAGAATTGCACCACCCGCGATACTGCGCTCCGCGTGATCGGATGACAGACGGGCATGTAAATCTAAATCACAGACGGCAAGCGCCGCGTCATCACCCTGCTGGGCTGAGCGCCAGCCTTGCAGCAGGGCGGGAGCGAGCACGGGAAGGAAAACGTTTTCAGCGAAGCGCTGCCAATCCACCAGCGCCAGAACACGCTCTACGGCATCGGATTGAAATATCAACGCCGTGCGTTGCGCGCGCACGCTTTGAAAAAGCCACTGCACCCAGGCCAGCCCACCCGCGCCCTCGGCATTCGGCAACGGTGCGTGCAACCGAATATCCAACGGCACCGCCGGAGCGGGCGGCGGTCTGCGCATCGGGAATCGCGTGCTCATGGATTTGCGCTACACTAAGCGCGAGCCTTCACTAGAAAACAAAAATATCCGCAAGTTTACCATGCCGCCGGACAAGCCCGACACCACTTATCTCTGTCAGCGCTGCGGGAACTGCTGTCGCTGGCCGGGTGACGTGATCGTTACGGAATCAGAGATCAAGGCCATCGCGGCGCATCTGAAGCTGGGCGAGGAAGAGTTCATCCAGCAGTTCACGCGCTTAAGCGCCAATCGAAAACATCTCTCGCTCACGGAAAGCGAAAATGGCGCGTGCATTTTCCTCGATGGAAAAAACACCTGTCAAATCCAACCGATCAAGCCGGAGCAATGTCGCGGATTTCCGAATCGCTGGCGATTCGATGGCTGGCGGGAGATTTGCGAAGCCATCGAAATCGAATCGCACCCGAAGAGCTAGCTCTGAAAAATCAGAAATCGGACAGGATTTCAGGATAAACAGGATAGGGAGTGAGGCGCTTATCAACGATTGAGTCTCGCATCATTGAGTGACGCTTAGCCAAGGAGACGGGACATTCTTGTCATGCCATTGCGCGAAGCTCAATAGAGCCCGTTCGCCTATCGGATTCATGATCGCTTCTTCATAATCCAATTTTGTTAATCTTGTTCATTCTGTCAGAAACTGTTCGCTGCGTTTTTCACTCACAATTCGGCTAAAAGTCGAGTTATAATAATTATGGGAATAAACGATAACAGGTGGGATGCACATGGATCAAATAGATCAAAAATATTGATAATTAACCTTGCTTAATTTAGCGATAAATCAATAATTGCCCATAATTACCAACATCGCCCCATTCTCACCTCCCCGATGACTCTGAAAAATCAGAAAATCGCTGTTCTCAAAGGCGGCCCCGGCTCCGAAAGAGCCGTGTCCCTCAAGTCAGCGGAAAGCGTCATTGAGGCGCTCATCCTGCTCGGGGCTGTGGTATGCGACATTGATGTTGCATCCGCCGCTTTCGAAGTGCCCGATGACGTCCTGGTCGCGGTGAACATGATTCACGGAACCTTTGGCGAAGACGGGCAAGTTCAGCGCATTCTGGAGGAGCGCCGCATCCCTTACACTGGCGCGGGCGTGGAGACGAGCAGAATTGCTTTTGACAAGGTGTTGAGCAAAGAAAAGTTTATCGCCGCTGGCGTGCCCACGCCGCGCAGCCAGACGCTGCGACTCGATCATAATGACGCACTACAGATTGATCTTCCGCTTGTGGTCAAGCCGCCGCGCGAAGGATCAAGCGTCGGAGTCCACATCATTCGCAACGCTGATGAACTCTCACCCGCGCTCGATGACGCCCGGAAGTTCGGAAACGAAACACTAGTGGAAGAATTTATCGAAGGAAAAGAACTCACCGTCGGAGTGATTGGTAACGAAGCTCTGCCTGTGATTCACATCGAACCCGTCAGCGGCTTTTACGATATCAACAACAAATATCCGTGGATGGGCGGCACAGGGAAAACAAATTATCACTGCCCTGCGTATCTTCCAGCTCGCACGGCGTTGCGGGTACAGGATGTGGCGCTGGCGGCCATGCGCGCGCTAGGCGTGGAAGTTTATGGCCGTGTCGATATCATGCTGCGGGCGGATGGCGAACCCTTCGTTCTGGAGATCAACACCATCCCCGGCATGACCTCTTCAAGCTTGCTGCCCAAGGCGGCGAAAGTTGCCGGTATTGAATTTCCGCAACTCATGGAGCGCATCATCGCCCTTTCACTTGAGGCCCGAAGGAAAAACTAGCCGCCACCATCCGCCAGTATGATCCAACTTTTTACCAGCAACAAGCGTCGCCGCCGCACCTCGACTGGTAACTACGCGTTTCGTCGCAAGAAGGCTGCACGCACGGAAATTCACCGCCTGGATATGAATCCGGAAACCGTCGCCACCCGACGCGCGACTCTCCGCAAACGCGCAGGTTCCGGCGCGCGCTGGGCCTTCGGCCTGCTCTCCGCCATCGTGTTCATCGCCCTCATGAAGGTCGTAGTGATGGAAGCGTTTGTCAGCAATCGCGATTTTCACATCCAGAAAATCGAGGTCTTGACAAAAGGTCCCCTCTCCCAATCTCATATCACGGCCGCGTCCGGACTGAAGCCCGGTGAGAACCTGCTCATGATTTCGCTGCGCGCTGTGCATGATCGCCTGGAGACGCTCCCCGAGGTGCGCGCGGTCACGGTGACGCGTCAGTTTCCTGGAACGATCTTGATCGAAATTCAGCAGCGCACCCCCGTCGCCTGGCTGGAGTGCCCAGACAAGGCCATCGCCGCCAGAGTTCCAGGCTACGGCTGTCTGCTTGATGACAAAGGAATCGTGCTGCCCAGCACCAGTCGTGAGGCCGCAGACCAGAAGCTTCCGGTCATCTCCGTCGAAAAACTCCCTCGCATCGTCCCCGGCAAACTTGTGGAGTCGCCCGGCGCACTCGCCGCATTGAAGTTGCTGCAACTTTACGACGATTCTCCCCTCCATGAAATTCACCATCTGACCAAGGTGGATGCGACACGCGCTCATGCACTTGTGGTCCGTTTCGACTCCGGGCTTACCGCGACTTTTCCTGCTGATGGCAATCTCGCTGCTGAATTAAATCGCCTGCAACGCACGCTCGAAGCCGCCAGCCAGCGTAACTGGCGCATCGCCACGGTCAACCTTCTCGTTGAACACAACGTTCCCGTCACCATCCAGGGCTCCACCGCGACCATCACCACTCCAAGCGCTCGTCGCCCCTTCACCGCCTCCCGCTGACCTTTTCAACCCCACCTTAACTCAATACATCATGGCCAAGAGCACCATTTACGCAGGACTTGAAATCGGAACATCAAAAATTTGCGTCGTCGTCGCTGAGGTGAAGCGAGATGGCGCCATCAAAATTCTCGGTGTCGGTCAGGCTCCTTCGCGCGGCATCCGCAAGGGTGAAATCGTAGACGCCGAAATCGCGCAGACCTGTCTGAATGATGCCTTGCTCCGGGCTGAAGACCGCAGTGACGTGATGATCCGTAACGTCTTCCTTGGTGTCACTGGTTCACACATTGAGAGCATCAACAACGCCGGCGTCTACAGACTACCACCCGATCAGAACCAGATCACGGAAGACGATCTCGAGGACGTGCGTGAGATTGCCTGCAATGTGGACATCCCCCAGAATCACGTCTTTCTCCACCGTATCGCCCGCAAGTATTCGGTCGACGGTCAGGATCATGTCCGCTCTCTCATCGGTCGCACCGCGAACACAATTGGCGCAGAATTTCACGTCATCCACGGCGTGCGCAGTCGCGTGCAGAATTCCATCCGCCTGGTCCGCCAGGTTCCCCTTGAGGTGGAAGACGTCGTCTTTCTTCCGCTCGCCGCCGCGCAGGTAGTGCTGAACAAGGACGCCAAGCAGCATGGCGCGCTCCTAATTGATTTCGGCGGCGGCACCGCAGACTACGTCCTTTATACGGAAGGTATGCTCACCGCCTCCGGGAGCATTCCCCTCGGTGGCGACCATATCACCAATGACATCTCCCTCTGCTTTCAGATCCAGCATGGACGCGCGGAGCGGCTCAAGGTCGATGAGGGTTCCGTGATCTATGACGACGTGCCGCCGGGTGACATGATCAAAATTGAAGATGAAAACGGAATGTGCGTCGGAGAAGTGGAGCGCGCCCTCTTAAACGAGGTCATTCACATGCGCACCCGGGAAATCCTCGAGCAAGTTCGGCTGCACTGCAACGAATACATGGGTAAGCTAGGAGCAGGAGTCTATCTCACCGGCGGCGTCAGCCTGATGCGCGGCATTGACCAGCTTGCACGCGATGTTTTCGGCGTGCGGGTTACCCGCAGCGGCACCGCTTCCGCCGCTGGCGGATCTGCCGCGTCCTACGAGAACCCCTGCTACTCCGCGCCCATCGGTCTCATTCGCTACGCCCAGCTTATGGATGCAGAGAAACCCTGGCTCTCACCACTGGCCAAACTCGGTCGCCGCATGGCCGACGTTTTTGGCACTTGGACTCTGTAAATTTTTTAAAAAAATCCGTGCTGATTTTCTCAACTTGCTGCTTGGCTTTTAATCAACAAACCATCAAACTAACCCAACCTTAACCACCCCCACTGCCATGGTAGAATATGACCGCACCCAAGATCGTGAGCACGCCGTTTCCGCGCCCGTCAAAATTTGCGTCGTCGGCATCGGCGGCGCTGGATTGAACGTGCTCGACCGCATTGCCCTGGACCGCATCGTGGACGCCCGGCTCATCGGAATGCACACTGATGTGCGCGTTCTTAGTCATGCGATGACACAGCACAAGCTCCAGCTAGGGACCGACATCATGCGAGGCATCGGCTCCGGCGGCGATCCTGAACTCGGCCGCTGCGCCGCCGAAGGTTCAGCCGAAAGCATCCGCTCGCTAGTTCAGGGGCACGAAATAGTTTTCATCTGCGCGGGCCTCGGTGGTGGAACCGGCTCCGGCGCTGTGCCCGTCGTCGCAAAAATCGCGAAAGATTGCGGCGCTCTGGTTTTCATTTTTGCCACCACGCCATTCTCATTTGAAGGCCGGCGCCGCCTCGTGCAGGCGGAGATGGCTCTGGAGCAGCTTCAGTCCAATACTGATGCGCTGATTCTTTTTGAAAATAATCGCATGGGTGAACTGGTGCTGCCCCGTGAAGGTATTCAGAAGGCCTTCTCGCAAGCCGATCAAATCATCGGCCACAGCGTGCGCGCCATCACCTCCATGGTCGTGCAGCCGGGCCTGGTTCGCCTCGGGCTTTCCGACCTCATGACCGCACTGCGCAGCCCCAACGCCCGCTGCCTCTTCGGCTTCGGTGAAGCCCGCGGCACCAACCGCGTGCCGGAAGCGCTCAAGAAGGCGCTCAAGAGCCCGCTCATCCATCAGGGCCAGCTTCTCCAACAGTCGAAAAATCTTATCGTCCATGTCGCTGGCGGCGATACGCTGACCCTCACAGAAGTCGAGAGCCTGATGAAGCAGCTTGGCAAGCACGTCCCCGATCAAACCCAGATCCTCTTCGGCATCTCCGTTGACGCCAAGCTTGGTGACAGCCTCGCGCTCACCCTGATCAGTTCCCTCAGCGCTCATGAAATGGCCTGCGAAATCAGACCGGTCGGCGCCGAGTCCGTTGTGGAACCCATCGCCACAGCGGAAGAGAAACCGGCTTCCATCACGCGGGAAAAAATCGTTACCACCCATGAGCATCAGCCCGTGGAATTGGAGCTTTCGATAGCCAACGGATCGAATGGACACTCCACAAAGACCCGGCATGAAGCAGCCCCGTCAGTCGCGCCCGAGAAGCATCTCGAACCAGTTCATGCGCCAGTCTCCATTCGACAGAAATCTGTGCCGGCGCAGCAAACGCCTTTGAAAGCTGAAGCTGAGCAGATGGAGGTGCCTCTGGAAAAGCCTCTTCCACTCGCCAAAGCCCCGTTGCCGCCTGCTCCACCTGCACAAGAAGAAGAAGAAGAAGAGGAGCAACCAGCACTGATCAAGACGTCAATCTTCTCCGTCATCGAGGATGATGCTGATCCTGTTGAAGAAGAAGAGGAAACCCCGCTTCCTGCTTCCGCAGTCGTTTCCAAGCCTGTCGCCCGTCCCCGTGTGCAGTCGAAAACCTCACACACTCCCCCACCCCAGCATGAACCCGAGGAGGATCTTACACCTGTCCATGACATGTTCCCGCATTCACCCGCGCCCAAGAAAGAACCAGCACTCGCCGCCGTCGGTGCATCGACCGACTCCATGTTACAGCCCACGCTCAACCTACATCATGATGAGATCGCCCGCTTCAAAGGCACAGACAAGACCATCATTGAAGGCGAGGATCTGGACGTGCCGACCTGGATGCGGATGCGGCAGAAAACCCGGCGCTAACTTCAGTCCGAGAATCGTCATCCTGCCTACCAGCGGATGACGGCGCCCGCCTAAGCAAATCCGCTGTCATTTGCGCAGTCGTCAGAATCTAGTTACTCAAGCTAGGTCGCCATACCTTTGTGATGCGCGGCGCTGACTTCCTAATGTTCTTGCTGCTGAATTCACTGCTATCGTTTTCGACGGCGCGTCATCTGCACGGAAGATGCTACATCGCTGAAGGACTGAACGATAACAAATTTTCCGACTCCCGCTCGACTGCATCGGATTGAGCTAGATGGCGCATACGACCCCGACAATTGGAGTAGTGCGTGATAGTTTCAAGAAGCACCTGCTCGTGTCCTATGGCGCAGCCTTCTAGCATTGGATCCAGGACGACACATGGCGTCTTGTTTTTAACTACGGATTCACCAGTATTCATGCGCCAGAATAGCACGGAAGGCTAAATGGATGTTATGGGGTCTTAACCCCATGGTGATATTTCAAGACAGGAGGCATCG
Organism: Verrucomicrobiota bacterium; assembly: GCA_031400955.1. Classification (GTDB taxonomy): domain Bacteria; phylum Verrucomicrobiota; class Verrucomicrobiia; order Verrucomicrobiales; family Verrucomicrobiaceae; genus VFKE01. The sequence goes on along the minus strand of JANNQW010000227.1, from coordinate 2,121 downwards.
TCCACAATGATTGAAAAACTATTTGTTATCGAAGCAGAAGAAAACAGTCCAGATTGCCGTGTGCCGCCGAATGCTCCCGCGACAGCCGGATATTTTTCCCACATAAACGAGTGCACTGTGTGCAGCTATAGTTCTCATGGGCTATGCGAAGTTGGCGAGGCATTGCTCGATACTGCAGCGGGGATTGGAAATGGCAGTCCTCAGTAACGACAGTCCAATAAACCTCAAATAAGGTGCGCGACATATTGAATACCGTGCTCAGGCGAGAGAGAAAATGGCTGTCATCCGTCCAAAACCATTCATCCCACCACTAACAGTGAGTAACTTCCCAATCGTCACAGTAATCTCGCTGGCAAGCATTCTGATCATTGCCGAGTTACGAGGTGATGTTGCCACTCCGCCAAGCGGCAAACCTAAAGGAGAAAAAGTCCTTCCGGTGCATGAGGTAACCAGCCCCACTATGCCAGCACGGACCACGCAACTCGGCGCGACTGAACACGAGCGAAAGGTTGCTGAGGTATCCACACTGACCGCTGAGGAGCTTGCCGGCTTTGACAATTACCCGCCGGCGCTTCAAGACCTCGTGCGCAAAGCTCTGAAGCTCACCACAAAGAATCTACATTACAAGTATGGTTCTGCTGACCCTGCAAGCGGAGGCATGGACTGCTCCGGCACGATTTATTACCTGCTGCAAAACAGCGGCATCAAAGATGCGCCGCGCCAGTCTGATGACATCTGCCGCTGGGTGATGCGTAGTTCCGTGCTAAATCTCACCGAGGGCAAGTCCAGCCTCAAGGACAGCGCTTTTTCTTCACTGCGACCAGGCTGCCTCCTCTTTTGGACTGGCACCACCGACACGATTACAAAGCGCAAACTCCCAATCTCTCATGTCATGCTCTATCTTGGAAAACGCAGAAGCGATGATAAGCCTATCATTTTTGGCTCTAGCGATGGCCGCTACTTCGATGGCCAACGCCGCAATGGTGTCAGCATCTTCGACTTCCAGTTGCCCCCTGTTGGAGCCCGATCAGCCTTTTACGGATACGGCCCCATCCCCGGACTGCATTTTGAAGATCTGCGCAGGGTAATCGTGCGGTGACATATTTTCATTGCTTCGTGTCTGGCGCGTCATCATCGCGCAAAGAACTCGGCTTGTGCCGAGCATAGTCGGCACAGCGCCGTCTATCAAGCCCCTGGGCTGCCATCGTTCAATCGTGGCCAGATACCGGCGACAGTTCTCGGCGGATCGTCGGCTGCGAATGCTGATCAAACCGAATGCGATGAGAATAGGCAAAACGGTGACGATAGTTCCGAGCATGGGACTGGCGGGGTTTCAAGTTCGAATGGGTCGATAATAGGACTGTGTCAGACTGGAAAACCGCTATTGCTTTTTTTTGTCCTTGTCTTCATCCTTCTTCTTATCGCTTTTCTTGCTCTTGTCTGAAGTAGGTTCAGCATGCGGTTTTGCCGCCTCCTGCTTTGGAGCATCTCGTTTGGGCTCATCGCGTTTCGATGTGTCCTGATGCTTGGAGGGGGGCGCGTCTTGTTTGAACATGTCCTTCTTTCGGGGCTCCTCATGCTTCGGCGCGTCATCGTGCTTGGGAACATCCTTGCGCCGGGGTTCCTCGACCTTGGTTGATTTGTGCTTCGGCGGGTCATCAACACGGGGCTTGTTCTCAGCATTGTCTTTTGAAGGTGTCTCTGGATGGCGGGTTACGGAAGAAGGGATGTCGCCATTTTTTGAATCACCTTTGTTTTTATGATCCGTTTGATCCCGGCCATCGCGATCCTTCTTGGAATCATTAGTGATTCCAGGCGCATTGGTTTTGGGTGTTGTCACCTTCCCGTCGCGCCCATCTTTAGATTTGGAATCGTGGGCTGTCCGCGTATCTGACTGAAGGTCGGTCTTCCGGCCGTCGGCCGATTCCGTGCGCTTGACAGTTTTGCCATGATGAGGTGCTCCGGCGATTGGTTTCGGGCGGGTGATGCCCTTATGGTGATCGCGTGGCTCAGCTCCTCCCAGATCACCGGATTGAGTGCGGCTCAGGGAGCTGGCACCGCTTATTGCGCGCTCAGTCATTTGACGTGATTGAGTGCGACGGCGGTCTGTGTCAGGACGCC
>JANNQW010000226.1:0-2825 GCA_031400955.1 Verrucomicrobiota bacterium | reverse complement strand
GCCGCCTGCTGATTCTGCCGCCGGAAAATTCTTCTTTGCGCTCGGCAGCACCGGCTACTTCAAGCTGGTCAAACTGCTCGAAATTATCGGCGGCGTGCTGGTGGCCCTGCCCGTTGCGCGCAATATCGGCATGTTGATTCTTGGCCCGATCATTGTGAACATCTGGTGTTTCCACATCTTTCTGACCGGCGGCGCCTCACTGAAAGATCCAATGAATGCTGGCATCATGGGGTTGATCACCGTGCTCGCATTGATCGTTATCGTCTCTGCACGCAAAGCTTGGTGCGGCCTTCTCGAACGTTGATTCGTATTTCAAAATTAAATAATCCCATCTACCCGCATGTCATCTCCTCTGTTTACCCCGCTCAAACTCGGCGCGTTCACTCTGCCAAACCGCATCCTCATGGCTCCGCTCACGCGTTGTCGCGCAGAGGCTGATCACGTCCCAAGCGACTTGATGGCGACTTATTATTCCCAGCGTGCCAGCGCCGGACTGATCATCGCCGAAGCCACGATGGCCATGGAAGGCAATTCCTCGTTCTGGATGGAGCCGGGCATTTATTCTGACGCGCAGGTCGCAGGGTGGAAGAAAACGACAGAAGCTGTTCATGCGGCGGGCGGACGCATCTTCCTGCAAATCTGGCACGGGGGTCGGGCGTGTCATCCTCTACTCAATGGCGGCGCGCAGCCTGTGGCGCCGAGCGCCATTGCGATTGTCGGCGACGAAGTTCATACGCCCGAAGGGAAGAAGCCTTATGTCACGCCGCGCGAATTGCGGGACGACGAGATTCCTGGCATCATCGCCGGATTCAAAAAGGCCGCGCAAAACGCAGTGGCCGCCGGATTCGACGGCGTTGAAGTTCATGGCGCGAACGGTTATCTTCTCGACGAGTTTCTCCGCGATGGCAGCAACAAACGCAGCGGCCCCTATGGTGGCAGCATCGAGAATCGGGCGCGTTTGATGCTCGAAGTCATCACCGCAGTTACCGAAGTATGGGGCGGTGATCGTGTCGGCCTGCGCATCTCACCGGTGAACAGCTACAACAGCATGATCGACAGCGACCCCATCGGTCTCACAACCTGGCTGGCGAAGCGGCTCAATGATTTCAATCTTGCCTACCTGCATCTCATGCGCGGAGATTTCTTCCAGCAGCAGAAAGAGGATGTGATGACTCCGGCGCGCGAACATTTTAAGGGAGTGATCATCGGCAACATGGGTTACACGCCTAGCGAAGCCGCTAAAGCAGTCGAAGAGGGCAAAGTTGACGCTGTTGCCTTCGGAACGGGATTTTTGGCGAACCCCGATCTGCCTGCACGCATCATCGCCAAGGCTCCACTCAACGCACCGAATGCCTCGACATTTTACTCTCCCGGACCGGAGGGCTACACGGATTATCCAGAGATGCAAGCCGCGTGACATGAGCGCACCAGTCCTTTGTTGTGGATAAAACAGTATTGGGACCCATGTAACGTGTCTTAAAAAATACACCCTCGGGGTTTCTCTTATTTAACTGCGACAGTTTGCCAAAAATTCAGGATACCACCGGAAGCTCAAAGCCCTCGCGGTAGGTGCTGTCTTGCGCAGTGAGGGCGTTGGCTTCCGCGGCGAATTCACCTTCAAACTTGTAGGTATCCGAGTTGAAGGAGAGCCAGGGGCCAAGCACAGCCTGATCCACACCGATGTCGATTTTGTCGTCCGTGAGATTCTGAACGAAGTTCTCGAAGGTCGCCGCGGCGAACTTGTCGCCTTGGAGACGTTCCGCGATTTCTGCCGGCTTGGCCTTCTTGCCGACTCGGTAACTGATGTTGGCAAGATGCGCCAGAGAGGCGGCATGGAAGCCGTGGCTGATGTCCAGTTCCGGGTTCACCAATTTACCGGCCTTGATGGAAGCGATGAAGTTTGGCATGTGCGAGGGGCCTTCACGGAAATCCTCGAATTTCTTGATCATCGCGCCCTCGTTGTCGTAGGCTTTCGACTCCGCGACGTAACCGCCTTCGCAGTGGAAGACATTGCCGATTTGAGTGGAACCGCCCTTGCCCTGGCCGGTGACGTAATAGACCGGCATGCGACCATCCTTCTGGCTCTTGCCCCATTCCATGGCCTTGGCCGGCAGACCGCGGTTGTCGAAGAGAACCGGCACCTGGCCTTGGCCCCAATCATAGAGCGCCATCTGGTTGTTGGCCGTCTGGCCGTCATCGCTGTAGCCCCAGCGATTGCCGAAGCTCATCACGCGAAGCGGAAGTTTTTTTGGATCGCCCAACACCCTGCGCGCAACGTCGAGCTGGTGCGGCCCCTGATTGCCAATGTCGCCGTTGCCATAAGCCCACTGCCAGTGCCAGTCGTAGTGAAACTTTTCGCGCATGATGGGAGCCATGGGACGCGGACCGCTCCAGAGGTCATAGTTGACGCTCCCGGGGACTTCCTGTGGACCGGAGACCTTGCCGATGCTGGGACGCATTTTGTAGTTGGTGCCCCGCGATAGGAGTAGCTTACCGATGCCGCCGGATTTCACGTAATCGACTGCCTCGGCCCAGCCGTGGTCGGAGCGGCGCTGCATGCCGTGCTGAAGTATCTGTCCGCGTTTGGCGGCCACTTCACCAGCTTTGAGCAAGGCCACGCCTTCGGTGATGTTATGACAAACGGGCTTTTCAACGAAAACATGCTTCCCAGCAGCCAGTGCGGTCAGCGCGATGAGGGTGTGCGTGTGGTTCGGCGTGGCGATGGTCACGGCATCGATCTCTTTGTCTTCAACGAGCTTGCGGTAGTCAGTGTATTGCCGGACCTCGATGTTCTGCTTTTTTAGGCTGGCCACCTGTTTTTCCAT
>JANNQW010000225.1:0-15891 GCA_031400955.1 Verrucomicrobiota bacterium | reverse complement strand
CGGCGTCGCGCTGAGCATCGGCGTGTTTCGGTGCCGCGCGAATCGGTGCCAGCGAATTGGTTGGATGTGATCGGATCATGATCATCGGATGCTGGCAGCGATGGGCGGCGGTCGGGCGTGGTGATGTTGATGGCGCATGGCGCGCAGAAATGTCATCGCCTGGCCGCAAGCAGGCTGAAGCCCTGCTTCACTCTCAAGGTCCCGAACTCAATCGCCGTCCAGCACTGCTGCAGCACGAAGGCAATGGAGAGAGCATTTTACCTGTGCCCATGCATTATCGGGCGCCAGCCGTCCTGGTCCGGCAGACATCGCGGTAGAACTCGCCGACAGGCGTCATTTTGCGCAGGAGCTTTTCATCATTGAAATCCACGGACAGCAGGCCAAATTTTTTGGAATAACCGAACTGCCATTCGAAATTGTCCAGCAACGACCAGTAAAAAAATCCGCGCACATCCACTCCCTCGCTCATCGCGCCGCGCATTTCGTGCAAATGTTGCGTCAGGTCACGGATGCGGAAATCGTCGTCGATCGAGGCTGCGCCATGTTCGGTGATGTAAATGGGCAGGCGGTAGCGCTCATGGAACTTGTTCAACAAACTTCCGAAACCCGTGGGGTGCCGTTCAAACATGTCATCACTGACGATGCCGAGCTTTTTTAGCCGTTCGTCAGAAACGCCGTTCGTCGGGGTGAGCGCCTGGAAGTGATTCAGCCGCGCGCGGCCGTAATAATTCACGCCAAGATATGTGGAATCCTCGCTCCGTTTTCCGCCTAAAAATGCATTCAGCACAAACTGATTGAAGGCGTAATGGCAGGCCGATGCCAGACCGTGATCCCAGATGGAATATTTTTGATACGCCTCGAAGTATGTCCAGTTCTTCGCGATGCCGACTTCCGGTGTCTTGCCGAATCCACTTGCTCCCCGGATCACGCGGCATGCTTGCCCGTGCGCCTCGGCCATATGCCGGATGACTTTGCGGTAGGCGAAGAAACGCCATTTGTGGAAGGGCGGAAAACCGCCAATCAAATAGGTCAGCGAAGCGTAAGTGTCCGGCTCATTGAACGTGTTCCAGAGATGAACACGTTCCTTCAGGGCCGCCACCAGCTTCGTCACATAATCAACGAACGCAGGAACCGTCGCCGGATTCAGCCAGCCGCCAGACGCTGAAATCCACGGTGGATTGGAAAAATGGTGCAGCACGACCATCGGCGTGATTCCCGCCGCCTTGAGGCAATCCAGCAGATGGACATAGCGATCGAGTTCTTTCGGATTCAGCGGCGCGAACGCAGCGGATTGAAGCCGCGACCATTCGATGCCCATGCGGTAGGAATTGACGCCGAGTTGCGCCATCCAGTTCACGTCCTCCTCGTAGCGATGGTAATGATTGCAGGCGATGCGGCAATGCCCGCCGTCCGACGCGAGATAGTCCGTCCATTCGTTGACCACGTGACCTTCAATCTGGGTGGCCGATGTGGCAGTGCCCCAGAGAAAGCTTTCGGGAAATTTTAAGTTCTTATCCATCAGCGGGCATATTCAGTAACTTCACGCCAGGGCAGGCTCATTCCATCTTTGCCGCCGCCGAGCGCGCAATGAAGAGGACACCGAGGAGGATAAAAAATATCCCAAGCCAGCGCATCGCTGTCACCGGTTCACCCAGCAGCCATTTGCCGAGAATGGCCGTGCCCACATAACACAATCCCATGACCGGCACAACCACGCTCGCGTCCCAGCCCCATTTGAAGAGCGTCAGCGTGCCGACGAACTGCACCGTCATCAGCGCGACGCCAATCGGAAGTGCAGGAGCTTTGATCAGTGCCTGCAGGCTGGGCATTCCGCCATCGGTCAGCAATCCGTAACGGTTCATTCCCATTTTCATCAGGACATTGCCCACCGAGAGGCTGGCAATGGAGGCCGCAAATACGGCGATTGTTGGAAAATATGATTTCATCCGATTATGATTTTTGCAAGGGTCGCTTCTCCCCAAATGGAGCGCGAAGTTCTACTTTCACCCTGCTCCATTGCAACCCTGATTCCAGGATAAGACAAGTCGGGATTTATTCCCTCTCCCTCTCCGTCATCATTTACTTATGATGCAACAAGGGCGCGGAGCGGAGATCGCGGTGCCGAATCAGGCGACGGTTCCGCATCTTCCACTAGAGAGAGCGCTATTTTGCGGGTGAGGGTGAATGAAGCGACGGGCTGGCTGGTCGACGCAGGTTGAACACAGTAACCAGAATGATGCCAAACAGTATGACCAAGCCATCCACGATGCAGTAAAACCAAGCGCGCCACGGCCATGAACTCTCAACCATACCGCTGTCGCGAGCGAGTGATGCTTTCATGATGTCTTATAATCTCACAGGGGTGAGCAGGGCGCATCCAACATTTTCGTCACATCATGCTGTCTGCAGGCTGGCGCATTCACGGAGTCTACACACGATGATTCCCTGGTTCTTCAATGCGGCTAAAAAGGCATCGTGCATGGCATGCTATGACGAAGAATTCCATGATAAGCGAAGTCGTGTGCCAATTTTCCCCTGTGACAGAATAGTTGCATGCACCAGTTGAGAAATGCCTTAATGCGTGACGTATGAATCTGACCGAACACCCAGAGGATCCTCCTTCTGCTGGCCACCATGAAGAAAACGTGTTCCCAAAGCGGAGTTTTTTGGAAAATCTCACCTTGATCATCGTTTTGGCCATCGCCCTCCTCGTGGCGAGCCTGCTGGGTGCAGCCGATTAATGTTCGATTATGGACGTAAGCATCGGCACAGCTCGATGACGTTGCAGCTCAGCCCTCTGGGCACAATCGCTGCACCCGCTCGATCTTGAGCGCATAGCCGGTGGTGGCATCGACATCCACGAGCGCGCCGCAAACTTTCGCCGCACCATGGGCGACGTAGTTTTTACTGGGTAGCAGTGTCGTGAAACGGGCAATGGCAGCTTCCACGTCCATGCCGATGCAGGAATGGATCGGACCGCACATGCCGACGTCGGTGAGAAAGGCGGTGCCGTTGGGCAGGATGCGTTCGTCGGCGGTCTGCACATGGGTATGCGTGCCTACAACGGCGGAAACGCGACCATCGAGAAAATGCGCCAGTGCCACCTTCTCGCTGGTGGTCTCGGCGTGCATGTCCACGAAAATGACGTTGGTCTCGCGCCTGATTTCCTCAACAATGGGGCCGATGGTTTCGAAGGGATTATCGAGGATCATTTTCATAAAGGTGCGGCCCTGCACATTGATGACGCCCACCTTGCCCTTTTTTGTATCCAGAACGATGAAGCCTTTTCCGGGCGCACCCTCGGGATAATTGAGCGGGCGCAACAGTCGCGGTTCTTCGGCGAACCAAGGCATGATTTCTTTCTGATCCCAGACATGATCACCGGTGGTGACTACCGCCGCGCCAGCGCGCATGAGGCCGATGGCGAGCTTGGGCGTGATGCCGCGGCCGCCGGCGATGTTTTCACCATTCACGATGACGAAGTCGGCGGCGAGTTCCTCCTTTAACGCGGGCAGCAGCGTGGCCACCGCTTTGCGGCCCGGTTCGCCCATCACATCGCCGAGGAAGAGGATGCGGATGATGTTTTGGGAGTTGTCGTCGTCAGGATTCATGGAAGCACTTAGAGGATGATTTTCGCGACAATCAAGTCTAGCATCGGCGCATGTTGTCGCAAAAAATGCGCCGCCCCCTGACCGGACTTGCTGCCTTGCTGGCAAGCGGACTCGGAATTCACGCGCAACCCGCAGGCAATTCAGGGCAGCCTGAAGTGGTGTCATTGCCTGTCCCGGCGTCATATCTCTCCGCTATTTCGAAGCGGAGTCCGTTGACGGACAAACCGGATTGGAAGCAACTCGAGTTGTTCTCGGGTGTGATCAGCCGTGACGAGTTTGTTGCTGCTATGACCGACATTTACAGCGACGGAAGGGATACGTCGCTTGAGTGGACGCTCATGCAGGAGAAAGTCATCATTCGGACCGCACCAGGACAGCCTGCCGTGGAAATAGCCTTTCGGGATCCCGCTGCTGCGGAAAAAAGCGCACCGCGATTCTGGCGGACACCGCGCGAGTTGCCGCCACTCAAGTCTGGTGATCCACCGCTCAAAGGTTTGCACATTGCGCTCGATCCCGGACACATTGGCGGGAATTTTGCAAAAATGGAGGAGCGCTGGTTGAGCATGACGCCCAACACCGCGATCGCGGAGGGAGCGCTGGTTCTGCGTGTGGCGCAGCTCATCAAGCCACGGCTGGAAGCCCTCGGCGCGCAGGTCAGTCTGGTGCGGACATCGGAGGCTCCGGTGACGAATGCAAAGCCTGAACTTTTCAAGGCGGCGGCACTTGAGATTTTGAAGGATGCGGGCATCACGAGTCCGAAGGAAAGCTATGCCGGAGTCCAGGGCGATGCGATGGTGGCCACCGTGCAATGGCAGACTGAGAAACTGTTCTACCGCGTCAGTGAAATCCACGCGCGCGCGAAAAAGGTGAATGAGGAGCTGCGGCCCGATCTGGTTGTGTGCCTTCATTTCAACGCCGAGCCCTGGGGCGATCCCGCGCGGCCAGTCTTCGTGGAGAAGAACCATTTTCACCTGCTGATCAACGGGTGCTACTCACGCGAGGAACTGGGGTTTGAGGATGTTCGCTTTGACATGTTCCGGCGCCTGTTTACGCGCATGCATGAGGAGGAGCGGCGCATGGCCGATGTGGTCGCAAAAGCGATGGCGAATTCAACCGGCTTGCCGCCTTATGTTTACACGACGAAAAATGCGCGGCGCACAAGTCCCAGCCCTTATGTTTTCGCGCGCAACCTTCTGGCCAACCGGCTTTACCAATGTCCGGTGATTTTTCTTGAGCCGTATGTCATGAACCATGAGCAGACCTACAAGCGGCTGCTTCTCGGACATTACTTGGGGCGCACCCTGCTCGAAGGCAAACTCGTGTCCAGTCCGCTGGAGGATTATGCCCGTGGCGTGACGCAGGGGCTGGCTGATTATTACAAGCAGGAGCGACGAATCGCGCCATGAAGGTGCTCGTCATCGGCTGCGGTTATGTCGGCGAGCGAGTGGCGGACCTGCTCCATGAAGCGGGACATGATGTCACCGGGGTGACACACTCGGAGGATTCAGCAAGTCGCCTTGCCGCATTCAAACCGTATGCCGTGCGGGCTTGCGATGTCAGTGACTTATCATCGGTGCGCGCGCTGGAGGTGGACCCCGTGATCATCATTCACTGTGCATCCTCGAATCGGGGTGGCGCGGAAGCATATCAGAAAGTTTATCTCGATGGCAGCCGGAATCTTGCGGCGGTGTTTCCAGGCGCGAACCTGTATTTTTGCAGCAGCACCAGCGTCTATCCACAGACAGATGGCAACTGGGTGACGGAGGAGAGTGACGCTAGGCCGGAGCGGGAAACCAGCCGCATCTTGCGCGAGTCGGAGGATTTTGTATTGGGCTGCAACGGCTGTGTGGCCAGACTCGCCGGCATCTACGGGCCGGGACGCTCGTTCGTGCTGAAGAACTTTCTTGAAGACTCCGCCACCATTGAGGGCAACAGCCAGGAAGGGCGATGGCTCAACCAGATTCATCGCGAAGACGCGGCTCGTGCGCTGGTGCATCTGGCCACTAACGGGCATCGCGGTGCATTCAACGTGGCTGATAACACACCGTTTACCCAGCGCTCTTGCTTTGAAACGCTCGCCGCGCGCTTTGGCAAAGCGGTGCCGCCCGCTGTAGAGCCAAATTCAACGCGCAAACGTGCCTGGACCAGCAAACGTGTGTCGAACGCAAAACTGCGGCGCACAGGATGGTTGCCGCAGTTTGAAGATTATTTCGCTGGGCTGGAAAATGATCCCGCACTGGTGCCATCCATCATGGCGCAGGTTGCGAAATCAAATGCTGAACCCGCGAAGCCGATGAACATCGTGCTCGTCGGTCTGATGGGATCGGGAAAATCCGCCGTCGGTCGGCTCGCCGCTCAGAGCCTCGGCTTCGATTTTGTAGACACAGATCAGCTGATTGTCAGTTCCGCAGGAAAAACCATCCCAGAAATTTTTGCCAGCGAGGGCGAGACGGGCTTTCGCCTTAGGGAAACCACCGTCCTAAATTCACTCATCGGCCGACAGCGCCATGTCATCGCTACCGGTGGCGGCATAGTCACCCAGCCGGAAAACCTGCCGCTGCTCAAGCGACTCGGCTTTGTCGTCTGGCTCAACGCAGACATCGAGACCCTGCGACGCCGCACTTCGCGCAGTCATGATCGTCCACTGCTGCGCACCGCTGACCCCGCTGCCACCTTGCGCGAACTTTTCGCTGTTCGCGCTCCGCTATACGAAAGAGCCAGTGAACTGAAAATCTCCACGGACGATCTTTCACTCGATGATGCCGCCTATGGACTCGCGGAATCCGCCAGAGTGCATTTCAATATGCGCGCTTAGACGCGCAGCGTTGGTTGTCAGGAACATCAGAGGTGGCGGAATGCAGTCGGGGTGCTAGTGTCCCGCACGATGACAGATGATGAAAGTGCAGTGGCAAACGATGGCGTGGAACGCAACTTTGGTGTGCAACCGCTGGATGCGATCATGCTGGAGCACGGAATGGACAATCACTCGTTGGTGGAACTGCGCCCAGTTGATTTAAGTCACAAGGCTGTGCAGCGGGCGCGCAAGGGACGCCGTCTCACCCCAAAGATGAAACTGCGCATCACCGAGGTCATCAACACCGCGCTCAAGCAGCGCGGGATCGAGCGGAAATACGCCACGCGGGAGCTGTTTAATTATGGATTCACCATGCGTTCCGCAGAACCCGCGCAAGTCGAAAGCGACAGCGAAATTATTTGAATCGCTCTACCGACGCAGGGCACTGGCGTCGAATTTGAACGGCGCTTCGACGCGGCAGGGCTGCGCGACACCGTGGACGCGATACGGCTCGTAGGTGCTCTGGCGCGCGCAGTTGATGGCGGCGCGGTCGAGATCAGTGCTGCCGCTAGAGTGCTGCACCATGATGTTAGTGGCGCGACCGCTTTCATCAATGTTCACCAGCAGTTGCACACTGCCGCCGATGCGCTGACGCAGGGCAGTGGCGGGATACGACAACGCTGCCCGGTTGCGATAGCGCACCTTGCTGATGCTGCTGGATGAGCCGCCGCGGACGGTAACGCCTGCCGTGGTCTTGATTTTGGAAGCTGATTCCATAGCTGCGACAGCAATCGATGGTGTCTTGGCGGCGAAAGGTATGTTCTTGCTCATTGCCGGCGGAGAATCTGCGACCGGCACTGTGGCTGGCGCTTCTGCTTTCAATTCCACCGGTGGTGCTTCTTGCACAATGGACTCTGTAACCTTGGGCTCAGGCACGGTCTGTATTTCGGGCTCTGAAGACGGCTCACTTACTGCGGGCGGGGCCTCGCTCGATGGAGCCTCGCCTACTACTTCCAGCATCACTTGAACCACGCCATCATGCGCCTCGTGGCCTCCGTCCGGCCACGGCACCAGCAGTGCGCCGCCGACGTGAAGGCCGACGGAGGCGCAAATGCTGAACACGATCTGTGCTTTCATGGGTGGGCGGGGAGTGTGAGCATAGCGCAGAAAGAATCTTGCGCTAGAACCTCATTTCCGCGCCGAAGATAAAGTTGGCACCCGGCTCGTTCACTCCGGAGCCATGCACGCGGTAGGCTTCATTGAAAACGTTTTCAACGCTGGCGGTTAGTGTGAGCGAGTCCGTGACACGCCAGCCGGTGCGCAGCGTTGCCACCGTGTAACCGGGAGTGCCACCGGGAGGGATGCGTTGTGTGTCGGCGATGTCACCGGCGCTCAGGTTGTTGGCGCGATCGGTGATCTGCACTTCGGCCCCGACCCACCAGCGGCGCGAGGGGTTGTCGTAGCGCAGGCCGGCGAGGCCGGTGACGGGCAGCAGACGGCTCAAGGGTTCGGTAACTTTGTTCGGTGAGGAGGTGGGGAAACCGTCCACCTCGCCATCCTGCCAGGCGACATTGCCGTAAAGGCGCCAGTCATTGGCGAACTGCCAGTTCAGACCGAACTCGATGCCCTGCACGTAGCCACCGCCCGCGTTGCGTTTCTCGACCACGGGCAGGCCGTCGATCGTGCCGCCCGTTGGCGCGCGCACGATCATGTCGGTGATGTCAGTGTAGAAATAGGCTAGGCTGAGCGAAAGCTTCTCCGAGTTCCAGCGAACCCCGGCTTCGGAGAGCAGATAGGTTTCGGGGTCGAGGCCGGGCGCGGGCACCTCCTGCTCGCCGGAGCGGGCGATGTCGAAGCGCGAGAGATCGCTGAGGTTTGGCGCGCGAAAGGCTTGGGCGATGCCTGCGAAGAGCTTGAGGCGCTTTTGCTCGTCCACGCTCCACATGACGCGGGCGCTGCCGCTCACATTGTGCCACGAGTCGTTGATGGAGATGACATCGCCGCTGTCCGGATCCGCCGCGCGGCCGATGTCGGCCTCCGCGTAAGTGTAGCGCACGCCGAGCGTGAGTTCGACGGCGTCGCTCAGGGCAATCTGGTTTTGCAGGAACGCACCCGCAAGGTGGTAGTCCGCATCATCGCCGACCGGGCCTTGCACACCAACGCTGTCGAGCTTGCCGCCCTTGAAGTTGCGTTTGTAGGAATCCACATGGTCGAGGTAGTAGTTCGCGCCGTAGGTGAGCAATCCAATCGAAGACTGGCTCTCCATGTTCAAAGCAAGACCCCAGGTGTCCACATCGAAGCCTTCCTTGTCATACAGCGCGCCCTTGAGCAGGCGGAAGCGATCCTCGCTCTGGCGCTGATGCGAGAGCGTCAGGTCGTAGCGGTCGAGCCATCCGCTGTCCGGGCGGCCTTCGAGGCGGAGATAGCTAAGGTAGCGATCCTGGTCGAAGTAGTGCTCCAGATCGCTGCCGACGCTGCTGCCTGCGAACGGCACCGCGTAGATCGTGCGGTGGGTGCGCCAGACATCGTTTTGATGCATCTGGTTGTGCGCGAGGATTAGTTTCGTGTCGCTGTCGAGGAAAAGTTCAACCTTGGCGTCGATGCCCACTTCATCGTAGCCCGTGTGCGGCAGTTCGCCGAGATCCGCAGCGTATAAGTTGCCGAAGCTTCGGCCCGTGACGCCGAGGTAGATGCCGTATTTTTCCCACTCGCTGATGCTGGCTTCGACCCGGCCCGTCCATGAATTCTCTGCCGTGGAGTATCGCGTGTAAGCCATGCCCGTGAGGTAGGGGCCGATGCCGATGGGCTGCGCCGGTTGCACCGTCTTTGCTCCCTTGCCCTGTCCGGCTGACACGGGAGGTGCTGGTTGCCGATAGACCGGACCCTTGGTCAATGCATTCACTGTGCCGCCGATGGAGTCGCTGCCGAAGAGCACCGAGCCCTGTCCTTTGACCACTTCGATGCTGGAGAGGCTCAGCGAATCAATCAGGTTCCAATATTGATTCGGCCCTTCGCGGAAGGTCGAGTTGTTGAGGCGGATGCCGTCGATGAGCGCGAGGTTACGGAAGCCCGTGAAGCCGCGGATGAAGGGCGAGCCCTGTCCATTCGCGGTCTGTTGAAAGAGCACGCCGGGAATCTGTCTGAGCGCCTCCGGGAGACTCGTCACGCTGAGTTCCAAGAGTTGTTTTTCATCGAGCGTGTCAACGGTGTAGGGGACGTTGGCCGCAGGTTCCTCGGTGAGCGTCGCGGTGACAACGACGGGCTCCAGCGTGGCGATTGATGTAGGCTTGGCGTTTTGCGCGAACAGTCCGCCGGAGGCGAGCAGTGCGAAAGTGAGGGCGTAGAGGGAGATGTGTTTCATGGTTGGTTTGACAAGGTGCGTGTCCATTGCAGGGAGCGTGCCAACATCCGTGCGCCGGGTTGGAAGGCCTGTTTATCTAGGCATCCAAGGCAACACAATGTTTTCAACGTGATAAAACGGAACACAATTTGTTCGCGGCGCGCGATCTTCGGACAACTTGTGTCCACCAAGTCCCCATCATTGCCCCTTTGCTTCTCCAGGCCTTTGCGACAAGCTCACACACAATTTCGCCGCACATGATCCCGCAACGTCTCTCCTGGCGCATCGGTCTTCCGTTCGGGCTTTTCGTGCTCGCGGGGTCGGTGGCGCTGATGCTGTGGATGAGTTGGCGCAGCGTCCTCGTCGAGCGGGAGCGTCTGGCCGCGCTTGTGACATCGAACGCCGGATTTCTCCGGCAATCCAATCTCCCGCCGAGCGAACGCATGGCGCGGCAGCTCGCCGAGGTGCTGGATGCTCGCGTGGTCTTTGTGCGTGGAGAGCAGTTCGTGCCTCCGTTTGAATTGTCCTCGTTTCCGAAAACCGCCCTCGACATCCAGCTCATGCCTGCTGACGGCAACGTTCGCACGGGCCTGGGATTTCAACACGAAGCGGTAAAAGCAGCGCTGGAGGAAAAATGGAATCTGGTGTTGTGGTGGCCGCGCATGTGGCCCTGGTCGCGCATGTTCGCGCGGGAGTCGCTGCCGGTTCTGGGCGCCTTCTGGATCCTGGCGTTCGGGTTCGGCTGGTTTGTTTCGCGCGGTCTGGTTCGTCCTCTGCAACATCTCGCCGCGAAGCTGCCGGACATTGAGAAGCCAGGTTCGCTCGAGCTGCCGGAGGTGAAACGCCAGGATGAAATCGGCGATGTGGCGCGAGCCTTCATGCGCACGCGCGAGGCATTGCAGGGTGAACGCGAGCAGCGCGCCAGCGTGGAAAAGCTTGCGGTGCTCGGCCGCATGACTGCGGCGCTGGCGCATGAAATTCAGAATCCCGTGTCGGCGATCAAGCTGCATGCGCAGCTTCTGCCGGCAGAAAACGAGGCTGCCGAAGTGATCGCGGGCGAGGCCCAGCGCATCGAGGGACTGGTAAACCAATGGATGTTCCTCAGCAGGCCGGAGCCGCCCGCGATGTCGCCGGTGGCTCTGGGGCGGGCGCTCGCCGCATCGTTGTCTGCTCACCGTCTGCAACTGGAGCACTCGCAGGTGCAGCCGGACATCCGCATCGATGACGACCTCCTCATTCGCGGCGACCAGCGGCGTCTCGCTCAGGTGTTTTCCAATCTCATCATGAATGCGCTCCAGGCCATGCCGCGCGGTGGTGTGTTGAAGATCGAGGCGGGAAGAGACGGGAATGCGATGGTGAAGCTGTCATTTTCCGACGTTGGTCCGGGATTTTCCGATGCCGCGCTTAAGCGATTTGCCGAGTTCTTTTTCAGCGAGAAGGAGGGCGGCATGGGCATAGGCCTGAGCGTCGCCAGTGAAATCGTGAAGGCGCACGGCGGTGAGCTGCGGTCGGCGAACCGGGCGGAAGGCGGCGCGTGTGTCACGTTGCTGCTGCCATTGGAGCACGGACCTTCAGTCCGTGAGACAACACCCGTTGCGGACTGAAGGTCCGCGCTCCATTCTTTCACCTCCCATGCCGAACATACTCATCATCGAAGACGAAGCCGCGCTGGCATCCGCCCTGGGTGCTGTGGCGCGACGCATGGGACATGAGCCGGTGCTGTGCGCCTCAGCGGCGCTGGGCCTGGAGAATCTCGCTGGGTCGGATGTTGCGATGGTCATCCTCGACATTGGCCTGCCGGACATGAGCGGGCTGGAGGTTTTACAGCGTATCCGCGCGCACGGTGCCTCGTTGCCGGTGCTCATCATCACAGCGCATGGGAGTTTGCAAAATGCAGTGGAGGCGAAGAAACGCGGCGCCTCCGGCTATCTCGTGAAACCGCTCGATCTGCGCGAACTGGAGCAGGCGCTGCGCGCGCTCCTTCATTCCACCGTTCCGGACGGGTCCGCCGTTCCGCCGTCTGCGGAGTTGCCGGAGGCACCGCTGCTCATCGGCTCATCGCCCGCGATGCAGCCAGCATTCGCCGCGATCGCACACGCGACGGCATCGGATGCGCCGGTGCTGATCACGGGACCAACTGGCATTGGCAAATCGCTGGCCGCGCGCGTGATCCATCTGCACAGCCGGAGACACGCCGCGCCATTCATCACGCTGTCCTGCGCCAGTTTGCCAGAGACACTGCTGGAGGCGGAACTGTTCGGGCATGAAAAGGGCGCGTTCACCGGTGCGGTGGCGACGAAGACCGGGCACATCGAGCGCGCGGCAGGCGGGACATTGTTTCTCGATGAGATTGCAGAGATACCTTCGGCCGTGCAGGTCAAGCTGCTGCGCTTTGTGGATGAGAAGGTGTTTACGCGGGTCGGCGGGCGCGAGGATCTGAGCGTCGATTTGAGGATCATCGCCGCAACGAACCAGGATCTGACGCAAGCGGTGGCCGAGAAGCGGTTCCGTGAAGATTTGCTTTATCGTTTGCGGGTTCTGGAGGTGAAGCTGCCCGCGCTGCGGGAGCGCATCAGCGATCTGCCGGCGCTTGGTTCTTACTTGCTGGCTGGGATCGCAAAGGATCGGAGGCTGGCGCTCTCGGACGACGCGCTGGACCTGCTCATGCGCCACGACTGGCCGGGCAATGTGCGCGAGCTGCGCAATGTCCTAGAACATGCCGCGGCGGTTTGCGGCGGGGCTATGATCCTGGCGCAACATCTGCCAGTGGAATTGCAGGCAAGTTCCGCCACGCGACCGGCTGCCATGGGCCGGCTCGATGAAGCGATAGCGGAGTGGCTGGATCAAAAGCTCGGGCAGCAACTGAACTACAATGCCATCCACGATGAACTCGAGAGCCGGCTTCTCGCCATGCTGTTGCCGCGTTTTGAGGGCAAGCCGACATTGCTGGCGCGGGTGCTCGACATGAACCGCGCGACTTTGCGGAAGAAGCTGCGTGATTCTGCTGACGAAAAGATCGAGTGAAAACAGGCTGGCAAAACCCCGTAACATTCTCATCAGCCTGATGGTTAAAATGCAGAAAAAAGTGAAACAATTTTTGATCCGGAGCGTATTGAGTGCAGGTGCGGGGTTGAATTTGTTCCGGATTAACTGAACAAAATTGAGTTCCGCACCGTCTGTTCGTTGTCCCAAAGTCCAAGAAACAAAATAACCACCAAACAAGCCAACCATGAAAAAACTGTTCTGTCTTCTCGCCATCACTGCCATCTTTGGCGTCCGCGCCTACGCTGCTGACTATCCGGATGTCACCATTCCTGAAGTGAAAAAAGCCATCGCTGAAGGGAAGGTCACCATCATCGACGTCAACGGTGCAGAGTCCTACAAAAGCGGACATGTTCCCGGTGCGTTGGATTACACTGCCATCAACAAGGACCTCGCCTCCAAGCTGCCAGCTGACAAGGGTGCCCTGGTCATCGCTTATTGCGGCGGCCCGTCCTGCGGCGCTTACGCCCGTGCAGCCAAAGCCGCCACCGCGCTCGGCTATACGAACGTGAAGCACATGTCCGCCGGTTTGTCCGGCTGGGTCAAGGCCGGCGAAAAGACCGACAAGTCCTAATTCGGACGTCATGAATCAAACCGGATGCCTGGCCTGTGCTGGGCTTCCGGTTTTTTCTTGGTTTGCTTGAAATAGCGGTCAGTTGATTCTCGTTAATAGTCCAACCATGCGTGTCATCTTTTTCATCAGTCTGCTGGGTCTCGGCACGCTCCTTCGCGCCGGGGATGCCGCGCAGACTCAATACACCGCCGTCGTCACCGGCATCGTCTGCCAGAGTTGCAAGGCCACGGTCACTGACGCCATGAAGAAACTGCCCGGCGTCCGGGAGGTCGAATTCGCCAAGGGGGAGAAACAAGGCTCTCAAAAAGTGACCTTCAGCGCCACCAGCGATACGCTCATGAAGAACGACGCAGAACTCGCGTTGGGCGAACATCTGAAAGAATTCACCGTCGTGAGTTTTGAGAAATCGAAGTAGCAATGTGAATTTTATTGGAATATGTCCCGTTCTTGAACCTCTAACAGAAACCACCCCATGAAAACACTCGCAGCATTTCTCACCATTCTATTCTTCGCTTCCACCACCGCCTTTTCGGCTGACTTCCCGGAGGGCAGCCCCGCCTTTGAGCACAAGCTCTCCGCCGCGCTCACCAAGGCCAAGGCAGCTAAAAAACCTGTCATCGCCGTCTTCTCCGCCGTCTGGTGCGGTCCTTGCCAGACAATGAAAAAAACCGTGTATCCCAGCGCCCAAGTAAAGCCCTATCATGACAAGTTTGTCTGGGCCTATCTTGATTCCGATGAAGCAAGCAATGCGGCTGATATGAAAAAATTCAATGTGAGCGGCATCCCCCACATTGAGTTCCTCGATTCCACCGGCAAGTCCGTCGGCAAACAGGTTGGTTCATCTACGGCTGATGCTTTTGCCAAGACGCTCGAAGGCATCTTGAAGAAAGACAAATAGTGAAATATCCGCAGCTCGCCTTCGCAGCAATCATCCTTGTTTGCGGTCGCGCTTTTGCCGAACCAGTTGCGGCGGGAGCGTCGGCGCTTGCCTTTCCCGGCGAAACCATCGGTGAGTGGCGCGGCTTCAAGCAGCACAAGTTTGAAGTCGATGGCTGCACCGCCTGGGTAGTGGAACCCAAGGTCGCTCTCCCCGGTAAGCCGTGGTCCTGGTGCATGGAGTTTCCCGACGCCTTTACCGACCGCTGTGCCGCGCCGCAATTGGTTGCGGCCGGCTTTCACCATGTTCACATCAAGGTTGGCAACACCTTTGGCAGCCCTGATGCGGTGAAGCACTTCCATGCTTTTTACGAGTTGCTCGTCGCAAAAGGCCTCGCAAAAAAAGCCGCCCTCATCGGCATCAGTCGTGGTGGTCTCTACGCGTATCGTTTCGCCTCGGAATATCCGGATCGCGTCTCGGTCATCTACGGTGATGCCGCGGTTTGCGATTTCAAAAGCTGGCCCGGTGGCAAGGGCAAGGGCAAAGGAAGCAAGGGTGATTGGGCCGCACTGATCAAGTGCTACGGCTTCAAAGATGAAGCCGATGCGCTGGCCTACCCCGCTAATCCGGTTGACCGTCTCGAACAATTGGCGAAAGCGAAGGTCGCTCTCATCCATGTGGTCGGCGATGCGGACGACGTGGTTCCGCCCGCGGAAAACGCGGCGATCATCGAGCGGCGTTACCGGGCGCTGGGCGGCACTGTTGAAATCATTCACAAGCCCGGTGTCGGTCATCATCCGCACGGGCTGGACGATGCCACGCCGGTGGTGAAGTTCATCCTGGAACATGCCGCAACGCACTGAATGCGTCCGCATCGCCGCTGGTTACTTCGGACGTCGTTTTTTGAAGAAATGTTCCAGCGCCTCGATCATGCCTTCGCTCGCGTGTTTTTCTGAAACAAAACCACGATGCGAGCGCACCCGCGCCTTGACCGGCTCCAGCGCGTTGCCGGGGCAGGCGATGTAACCGGCGATGCGCTGGTCGAGCATCGAGAGATCGTTGAAGTTGTCGCCCGCGGCGAAGACCAGTTCCCTCGGTAGTCGCAGCAGGCGGGAGAGTTCGCGCAGCGCGGTGCCCTTGCTGTAGTCGGCGTGGGCGAAACGCAGATAGCGGCCGTTGCGATGGTAGCCGATGTCGGCGTGCATCGCGTGATGATCGCCGATGACGGTGCAGATGCCGTCCAGTTCATCTTCATCTTTGGCGACAATCCCCACCTCGCCGAAATCTCCCATGAGAAATTCCGCGCTCGTGTTTTCCCTGACATGGTGCTGCATGGCGGCGAGGAAAGGCCGGTGTCTTTCGACAAAGTGAGTGTGTGCCGAGCGCGCTTTGCGATTCCATGAGCCGAAGTCCTTCCAGGGCTTGAAAAAGCCGGGCCGGTAGATTTCGCACTCCTGCGCGATGATGTAATCGGGTTGCAGGAAGATGCTGTGCGTAGCGAGTCCCTCCAGGGTCTGCTGGAGACCGCGGCCGGTATTTACCACCCAAGCCGCGCCGCGCTGGCGGAATTCACGCAGCAGATCGCCCAGTGCCGGATGAAACTGCGGATCGCCCTCGTGGTTCACGAGGGTGCCGTCAAAATCAAAGCAGAGC
>JANNQW010000224.1:0-7690 GCA_031400955.1 Verrucomicrobiota bacterium | reverse complement strand
CAGTTGAGCCAGTTCATGGATCAGATGAATCCTCTGGCCGAGCTGACCCACAAGCGTCGTCTCTCCGCCCTCGGGCCTGGCGGCTTGAACCGTGATCGCGCTGGCTTTGAAGTTCGCGACGTGCATCCATCGCACTACGGTCGTATCTGCCCGATCGAAACTCCCGAAGGTCCGAACATCGGCCTCATCAACTCGATGTGCAGCTATGCTCGCATCAATGAATTTGGTTTCATCGAAACCCCCTACCGCAAGGTGGATGGCGGACGTGTTACCGATAAGATCGACTACCTCACTGCCGACCAGGAAGAGAATCACTTCGTCGCTCAGGCGAGCAATGTGATCGACGACCGCGGCCGTTACAAGGAAGCCAAGGTCACGGTGCGCTATCGCGGCGAGTTCCTCGAAGTGGAGCCAGAGCAGGCCACTTACATGGATGTTTCGCCGAAGCAACTCGTCTCCGTTGCCGCTTCGCTCATTCCTTTCCTCGAGCACGATGACGCCAACCGCGCGCTCATGGGATCCAACATGCAACGCCAGGGCGTGCCGCTTCTCGAATCCGAAGCGCCGTTCGTCGGCACCGGCATGGAAGGCAAAACCGCTCGCGATTCGCAAGCGGTCATCATCGCTGATGCCAGCGGCATCGTGGCCAGCGCCACGGCAGATTGCATCATCGTCACCAAGGACGGCGATCTTCCGATCAGCGAGAAAGCCTTCGCCGCTGAACCCGGCAAGGTGAAGACCGATCCCGACAAGGGCGTTTATGTTTACAGCCTGAGCAAGTTCATGCGCTCCAACGCCGGCACCTGCATCAACCAACAACCGCTCGTCAAGCGTGGTCAGAAAGTGAAAAAAGGCGACATCCTCGCGGACGGTCCCTGCACCGATAACGGTGAACTCGCGCTTGGGCGCAACATGCTCGTCGCGTTCATGCCGTGGAACGGATACAACTTCGAGGATGCCATCGTCATCAGTCGCAGGGTGGTTAAGGAGGACGTCTACACCTCGATCCACATCGAGGACTTTGATATCGGTGCCCGGGACACCAAGCTCGGCCCCGAGGAAATCACGCGTGACATCCCTAACGTCGGAGATGAAGCGCTCCGCAATCTCGGTCCTGATGGCGTGGTCCGAATCGGTGCGGAAGTGAAACCCGGCGACATCCTCGTTGGCAAAATCACCCCAAAGAGCGAAACCGAACTCGCCCCGGAAGAGCGACTCTTGCGCGCCATCTTCGGTGAAAAGGCTGCGGATGTGAAGGACTCATCCCTCAGGGTTCCGTCCGGTTGCGCAGGCATCGTGATGGACGTTCGCGTATCCTCTCGCACCGGCGCCGAAAAAGAGCGCCTCTCGCCCAGTGAGCAAAAGAAGCAACTCAAGGCAATCACCGACGAGCACAAGACCAAGGTTGAACAGTATACCGAGCAACTCACCGAAAAGCTCTGCGAGATTCTTCTAAATGAGAAGATCAACCTCGACGTTGTCAATGGCGAATCCGGCGAAATCATCATCCCGGCCAACAAGAAGATCACCAAGACATTGCTTCGCACTCTTGCTGAGTCGCACCGCTCTGTCGAGATCGACCAGTCACCGATCCGTCACAAGATAATGGACATCATCCAGAGCTTCGAATCGAAGTTCGGCGAGGCGGACATGGAGCGCGAACGTTCCCTGGAGCGCATCGAACAGGGTGACGAACTGGATAGCGGTGTTATCAAGGAGGTTCGAGTTTTTGTCGCCAGCAAGCGCAAGCTCAGCGTCGGTGACAAAATGGCCGGTCGTCACGGTAACAAGGGCGTCGTTGCCATTATCGTGCCGGAAGAAGACATGCCCTTCCTCGAAGATGGCACGCCGGTGGATATCTGCTTGAATCCCCTCGGAGTTCCCAGCCGTATGAACGTCGGACAGGTGTTGGAAACTCACCTCGGCGTTGCGGCCCGCGCGCTTGGGATGAAAATCGCCACCCCGGTCTTTGATGGCATCCCCGAGAAACAGATCATGGGCTTCCTCAAGGATGCTAAGAAAGTTCCCGGCTTTGAATGGATCGGACTCAACGGCAAGAGCACGCTCACCGATGGCCGTTCCGGAGAAACCTTCGGCCAAGAGGTCGTCGTCGGCTACATCTACATGCTGAAGCTCGGACACCTTGTCGCTGACAAGATTCACGCCCGTGCGGTCGGACCTTATTCCCTCGTCACCCAGCAGCCGCTGGGAGGCAAGGCCCAATACGGCGGCCAGCGCTTCGGCGAAATGGAAGTGTGGGCCCTCGAAGCCTACGGTGCGGCTTACACGTTGCAGGAACTTCTCACCGTGAAATCCGATGACGTGCAGGGTCGCACGCGCATCTACGAAAGCATTGTCAAGGGCGACAACGCCCTCGAAGCCGGCACGCCTGAATCCTTCAACGTGCTCATCAAGGAAATGCAGTCACTCGGCCTCGACGTGAAAGTCTCCAGCCACATGAACCAGCAGGAAAGCCTTGAAATGTTCCCCGCCGCCTCCGGCATGTAATCCGATCGTCGTAAAAGCCAACCCATCCATCCCAAAGTATGAATCCAGATTCCCAACTCAAGGAGCTCTTCGGCGACGCTCAACGCACCGGTGCCGGTTTCAACCAAGTCGCCATTTCCGTAGCTTCGCCTGATCGCGTCCGCTCATGGAGCAGCGGCGAAGTTAAAAATCCGGAGACGATCAACTATCGCACGTTCAAGCCCGAAAAAGGCGGCTTGTTCTGCGAGCGCATCTTTGGCCCTACCCGCGATTGGGAGTGTGCTTGCGGCAAATACAAGCGCATTAAGCACAAGGGCGTCATCTGCGACCGTTGCGGCGTCGAAGTTACTCTCAGCCGCGTGCGCCGCGAGCGCATGGGCCACATCGAGCTCGCTGTGCCAGTCACTCACATCTGGTTCTACAAATGCATGCCCAGCCGCATCGGCCTCATGATGGACATGACGGCCCGCGCCTTGGAACGCGTCATCTACTACGAAGATTACATCGTCATCAGCCCCGGCAACACGCCGCTTACGCGCGGTCAGCTGCTCACGGAAATGGAACTCCGTGAATCCGAGGAACAATACGGTGCCGACGCCTTCAAGGTCGGCATGGGCGCGGAGGCCATCCGCGACATTCTCGCGCAGGCCAATCTCACCGACTTGGTCAAAGAGCTCGAAATTGCGATGACTAAGACGCGCTCGAAGCAGCTTCGCAAGAAGATCGCCAAACGTCTCAAGCTTTGCCAAGGTTTCGCCGCTTCTCATTCGCGCCCGGAATACATGGTGCTCGAAGTGCTGCCGGTTATTCCTCCGGACTTGCGCCCGCTCGTTCCGCTCGAAGGCGGCCGTTTCGCCACCTCCGATTTGAATGACTTGTATCGTCGCGTCATCAATCGCAACAACCGCCTTAAAAACCTGCTCTCGCTCAAGACGCCGGATGTCATCATCCGCAACGAAAAGCGCATGTTGCAGGAAGCAGTGGATGCGCTCTTCGACAACGGCCGTCATGGTCGCGCCGTCACCGGCGCGGGCAATCGTCCGCTCAAGTCGCTCTCCGATATGCTCAAGGGCAAGTCCGGTCGCTTCCGCCAGAACTTGCTCGGCAAGCGCGTCGACTACTCCGGTCGTTCCGTCATCGTCATCGGCCCCGATCTGCATCTCGGTCAGTGCGGTCTGCCCAAGAAAATGGCTCTCGTCCTCTTCGAACCCTTCATCATCCGCCGTCTCAAAGAACTCGGCCTCGTGCACACCGTGCGCAGCGCCAAGAAGATGATCGAACGCCGCACGCCTGAAGTGTGGGACATTCTTGATGAAGTCACCAAGGGTCACCCGGTCTTGCTCAACCGCGCACCAACACTGCACCGTCTCTCGATTCAGGCTTTCGAGCCGAAGCTCATCGAAGGCGAAGCTATCCGCGTTCATCCTCTGGTTTGCACGGCTTACAATGCCGACTTCGACGGTGACCAGATGGCCGTGCACGTGCCACTTTCAATCGAGGCGCAGATGGAAGCGCGACTCCTGATGCTGGCTCCGAACAATCTGTTCTCACCCGCCAGCGGCAAGCCCATCAACACTCCTTCGCAGGACATCCCGCTTGGCTGCTTCGCACTCACTTACGTCCGCGATCTCCCGGTTCACGACGACGCTCCCAAGAAAAAGAAGGGCATCGTGCAGATGGCGTTGTTCAACGACGCTTCTGAAATCGAATTCGCACTTTCCGAAAGTGGCGTGGAACTGAACCAGAAGATTCACTTCCGTAATCCCGACTTCAAGCAGGCGAAAAAAATCTACGGCAATCCCGACGATGCAGTCATCGTCACCACTCCGGGTCGAGTGCGATTCAACGAAATCTGGCCGACGTCGCTCGGATTCTTCAACGACACCGTTGGCAAGAAGCAGCTCTCCGAAATCATCTGGCGCTGCTTCCAGGCCGCTGGTCACAACGAAACCGTGGCTGCGCTCGATCGCCTCAAGCAGCTCGGCTTCCGCGAAGCTATGCGCTCCGGTTGCTCCATCGGCATCACCGACATGGTGATTCCAGAGAGCAAGCCCGCCCGTCTCGCCCAAGCGCGCGCCGAAGTCGATATCGTCGAAAAACAACTCCGCAAGGGCATCATCACCGAGGGTGAAAAGTATCAGAAGGTCATCGACATCTGGACTTCCACCACGGACGACCTTGCCAAGGAAGTGATGCGCACCCTCGAATACAACGAGGGCAAGAAGCTGCACAACCCGCTCTACATCATGTTGACGAGCGGTGCCCGCGGTAACGCGACGCAGATCAAGCAGCTCGCCGGGATGCGCGGTCTCATGGCCCGTCCAAGTGGCGAAATCATTGAGCGCCCCATCACCTCGAACTTCCGTGAAGGTCTGACCGTGCTGGAATATTTCATCTCCACCCACGGTGCTCGTAAGGGTCTCTCCGACACCGCGCTGAAAACCGCTGACTCCGGCTACATGACGCGCAAGCTCGTGGACGTTGCCCAGGATGTCATCGTCACTCAGGAAGACTGCGGCACTGCCAACGGCATCACCTTGTCCTCCATCTATCAGGGCGATGACGAAGTGGTCGATCTCAAGACCCGCGTTTATGGCCGCGTCTCCTGCGAGGTCGTGCACGATCCCGTTACCAAAAAAGTGATCGTCGCAGTCGGTGACCTCATCGATGAGGGAATCGCTCTCCATCTCACCAGGATCGGCGTGGAAAAGCTCAAGATTCGCTCCGTGCTTACCTGCGAAAGCAAGCGTGGCTGCTGCGTGCAATGCTACGGCCTCAGCCTGGCCACCAGTCGTCCCGCCAGGATCGGCGACGCGGTCGGCATCATCGCCGCGCAGTCGATCGGCGAACCCGGAACGCAGCTCACCATGCGCACCTTCCACGTCGGCGGCGTCGCCGCGGGCGCGTTCAAGCAGCCCATCATCGTCGCCAAAAATGCTGGCACAGTGAAGTTCACCGACCTCCGCATCGTGCAGACTCCAGACGGTAACTGGATTGCGCTGAATAAAAACGGACTCTTTAGCGTGCATGATGAGGACGGCAAGGAGCTCGAATCCCACAAGCTTGTGATGGGTGCCATCCTGACCAAGCAGGCGGGCGACAAGGTCAAGAAAGGCGAAACCCTCGCCGTCTGGGATCCTTACAACGTGCCGATCATCACTGAGAAGGCTGGCAAGGTTGAATTCCGTGACATGATCAAAGGCGTCACTGTCACCAAGGAAGAGAACGATGCCACCGGCGAGGATGAAATCGTCGTCATCGAACACAAGGAAGACTTGCACCCCCAGATCATCATTCTGGGTTCGAAGAAGGAAGTGCTCGCCAGTTACACCATTCCTGCTGGTGCCCACATCGAAGTGAAGAATCACGACAAGATCGCTCCTGGCACAATCATCGCCAAGACTCCGCGTAAAGCAGCCAAGACCAAGGACATCACCGGTGGTCTTCCTCGTGTTGCGGAATTGTTCGAAGCGCGCAAACCTAAGGACGCCTGTGAGATTGCCAAGATCGATGGCATCATTGAAATCGGCGGCCTGGTCCGCGGTAAACGCCGGGTCACCATCACCGATCCCAAGACCGGCGCGCAGGAAGAACACCTCGTGCCCCGCAGCAAACAGATTCATGCAGTGGACGGCGACCATGTCACCAAGGGCGATCAGCTCACCGACGGTTCCGTCGTGCCGCATGAAGTGCTCGACATCCTCGGGCCTCAGGCGCTCCGCGAGCATCTCGTCAATGAGATTCAGGAAGTCTATCGTGCCCAGGGCGTTGAAATTAACGACAAACACGTTGAGACCATCATCCGCCAGATGCTGCGCAAAGTGAAAATCACCGAGCCCGGCGACACCAACTTCCTCTGGGCAGACCAGGTGGAGCGACTTGCATTCGAAGCTGAAAACGCCCGCGTCACCGAAGACGGCGGCAAGCCCGCAACTGCGGTGCCCGTGCTGCTCGGCATCACCAAAGCCAGCCTCGAGACAGAAAGCTTCATCAGCGCCGCGTCCTTCCAGGATACCACGCGTGTTCTCACCGAGGCAGCCACACTCGCCCGAGTCGACAACCTGCGCGGCTTCAAGGAAAACGTCATCATGGGCCATCTCATCCCAGCCGGCACCGGCTTTAAGACCAACCGTGATTTCACACTGGAGGAAACCGTGAAGGTTTCATTCTCCACTGGTGACGTGGAGGACGAGGCCGCAGCCAGCTGATCCGGTAGGCCATCATCCATTGTGAAAGCGCTCCTCCTTCAACGGCGGGGCGCTTTTTATTTTAAATCCAAGAAGAGCAATGGGACAGGATTCACGATCGCGGAGCCGCGAAGTAAATTGCGTATCCCAAATGCGGATGCCGCATGCGCCACTGACCACTGCTCACTGACGTCAGTCGCTCGCCCTGCCAGACTGATTTGCGCCGGAGCACCGCATTCAAGAAGCGGCGTTGCTTGTCATCGACACCGCGAAATGATTAATAGCCGCCTGGTTCAGGCCACGCCACCGCGCATGTCTTCAAGTAAGATATCCATATCTTCCACAAAGCGCCAGGGCAGGCGTTTGCGCTGGTATTTCCGCCAGAGCACATCACGCAGCATTTCATAATCCTCCAGCGATGGCGCAGTGAGCGTCTTCCAGGTGAGGATGTCCTTGTATGTTTCCGACAAAGTCCACTTCTTGGAATCCCACTGGGCTCGCACGATGCGCAGTCGACCGTCTTCTTTGCGGTCGCGCCATTCGTGGACTTGGGAGTGCAGGGTGACCTTCACCTACTCACCTACGGCAGTCACGGGCACGATTCAAGGAGTGAAATTATCTGCGTGCGCCCTTGAACTTCGTGTCTGCAACCTTGAACCTTGAGGCTTGAACCCGCGCCCCCACCATTCTGACGCCCTGATCATCATCAGCTACATCATCGCCGTGTTGCTTGGCGCAGCGCTATTGGCACCGCCGCTGTTCCATCTGGGACAATGGTTTCTCTCGATCTCCTCGGCACACGGTTGGCGCGATTCCAGCCTGATTGGCTGGATCGTGGTGGCGGCGGAAAAAACGGGACTCCCCGGCTACTTCAGTCGCGCGGCGCTCATCGTGGCGCTGGCCGGATTATGGCCGCTGTTCCGCATGTTGCAGATGAAGCGCGCGGAAATCACCGGCATCGAACCTGCTGCGAATGGAATCAAGAACGCCCTGATGGGCTTCGTGCTGGCTGCAGG
>JANNQW010000223.1:0-5815 GCA_031400955.1 Verrucomicrobiota bacterium | reverse complement strand
TCCGGTTCTTTCAAGCCGGCGGCAACCTCGGCGAAGTTCACGAGGTCAGGGTCGCTGAGATTGTCGGGACTGATCGTTCTCATCACCGTCTGCGCCTCGGCAACCATGCCAAACGGATGGATCATCTGGCTCATCAAGGAGATCTTGGCGGCCGCATCGAGTCCGGCGACCAGCGGCTGGCCGTGTTTGGTGAAAAAGGCCGCGCGCGTCGTGGGATCCGGGCGGGCGCGGAAGTATTGGAGCCATTGAATGAGGCGGACCAACGTGGCTGGCTTGGCCAGATACTGCTTTTCCATCCGCGCCGCCCACGCGACACGATCCTTGTTCTGCACCAGAAGCGCGTCGCTCCACTGCATACGCAAGTCGTCGCTTTCGACGAAGCGGTCACCCATTTTCCCGCTCCAGTAAGCGCAGGCACTTTCCTTTTTCGCGGCTTCGACATTCTTCCGCAGAACGGTGTCCAGAACGGCACTCCAGTAGCGGGCATCGTCTTCGGGCTTGTCCGTCCCGTTGCCCCGGCCATCGAAGCCACCGGCGGCGATGTAAAATTCCTTGAGCTTCTCGTGGTTGGGCGAGCGGGTCGAGTAATGGGCGAACACCTCGTTACGGGCCGTCGCCGCCGCACCGGGATTGCTGCCGCGGAACGCCACCGCAGTGCGCCACGCATAGGCGACGGCCTCCTCGAATTTTCCCAGCTTGATCATCTCGCCGGCGAGGAAGGCCAGCGCCGTGCCCGAATTCGCTTGCGCGACGTAACCGTCATCCTTGACCATCCGCGCCCAGACCGCGCTCTGCTTTTCCACTTCGCCGTTCAGTCCATGGCACTCGCCGATATGGAAAAGGGCCGCAGCGGCGGGGGCGATATTGTTCGGGAAATAATCGACCACATCCTGATAGGCCTGGATCGCCGCGTTCCGCTTTTCCAGCTTCTGCAAGCAGCGCCCCATCCGCAGCAGAACGTAGGCGGTCGCTTTGCTTTTCGGAAATTCAAACGAATAGGCTTTGTATGCGGCGTAGGCGCCCTTGAAATCACCTGCGACAAAAAGCTTGTCGGCGTCACCCAGATTCACGCCCTCGAAGGTGTCGAGTTTAGCAAAGTCCGCGCCGGGATACGACAACTCTGCGGCACGGCCAGTCGCTGCACAAAGCAGCGCGGCCGACATTCCCAGCGCGCACAGAATCGTTCGTATCAATTTCATGGGGTTGCTATAAGGGAGGGTTCAATCGCCGCATTTTATTATCTATTTCGGTAAATTTCTCTGGGGCCATATGTAGTTGATGTGATTCAACGGAACTGGAACCCTTGAAATTACATTGAAAAACAAGTATTGAAAAAAGAGGGCTTCGCTGAATTGAGTGGGCATCGTGGCAGGTGAATGGTAAGAAGGAGATGGATCATAACAATCTTTTACTTTTGCGCTGGGATTAAACTTCACCTTGGAAGGTCGTGCGAAGCGGCTTGGAAGTTGGCGGGACGGGGCAAGTTCCTGTATGTGAACATTGAGTGGACGAAACTACTGCGGAGCACGCCGGGTGCGCGGAAAGCGCGGACGCGGGCGACAAAAGAAACGCAAGTGACGGCTCCCGACGCGTCAGAAGCGGGTTCTGTGTGAACGGCGGGCTGTCGTTGCGAGTGGCATGAATCCTTGCCAGCTCCGCAACTGAGTGCCACGTTTGCCGGATGAAGACTCAACTCGCATTCCTCCTTCCGTTCATCTGTTTGATCTTCGGCGGGTCGCTCGCTTTTTCGGTGGAGATCGCTGAACTGAAGGCTAAAGCGGAGAGGGCTGATGAGGTGGCGCAGTTTGATCTGGGCTACTGTTATTATAAAGGCGACCGCGTGATCAAAGACCGCAAGGAAGCCGCCAACTGGTGGTGCAAGGCTGCGGGTAAGGGGAATGCAGCGGCGCAGTATTTTCTGGCCTTCCTTTACTACGAAGGCGAAGGCGTGACCAAGGACTACAACGAATCCGCCAAATGGATGCGTAAGGCTGCGGATCTGGGAGATGCGAAGGCGCAGCTTAGGCTGGGCCTCTGCTACTACTATGGCGAAGGCGTGACCAAGGACTACAATGAAGCCGTCAAATGGTGGCGCAAGGCTGCAGTTCAGGGGGGTGTGGAAGCGCAGTTTAGGCTGAGCTGCAGCCACCTCAACGGCGAAGGCGCGATTAAAGACATCATTCAAGGCCACGCTTGGTTGAAACTCGCAAGTGCTGGCGGGGGAAAGGACATTAAAAAATATTTGAACGACTTAGAGTTAAAAATGAAGCGCGACCAAATCACCCAAGCTACCCAACTTGCCTACGAGCTTGAGGCGAAGATCAAGAGCGCAAAGATTAAGAAGTAGTGAGGACGGCGGGCAGGTCTCCGGTGGCGTGAATTGGAGACGGGGTGGAAGGGGTGGAAAAATGACGAATCCTGAATGTGGAATGACGAATTATCATGTCCATGGCGTTTTCCGTGCATGATTTGTCGAGGTGGCTGTGGTTGGCACCGGATTTCATGGCGCTGCTTCAAAGCGCTGAGCATATCTTTCCCGTCTGCAGTGGAAAAGCCGATGGCTAGCTGGCAGCTGGTAAAGTTTATATCTGCCCAGTCAAATCTTGAGGAGCCTTGATTTCTCAAAATTATAGCTATTATAAGTTGACTCTATTTCGCATTTTCTGCAAACTTACCGTTAGCCATCCACTTGGATTCCTCACCACAAATGCCTATGCGATTGATCTATTTGCCAGCTTTGGCGAGCCTTCTTACGGGCCTTGTTTCATGCGAAAGCAGCAACATGGGCGTGGCCCGTTCAGGCACAGGCACAGGCAAGATCAACAGCGTAAAGACCACGGCCTATACGCATACGGAGAGTGACCATAAAAAATACAAGTCCGCCTCGGCAGTCGGCACTAACTTGAAATACGGCTCCGTGCGCAGCGCGGCGACGGACTGGTCGGTTTACCCCGTGGGCACGGTGTTCAAGATTGAGGGGGATCCGCACCTTTATGAAGTGGACGATTACGGTTCGGCACTGGTCGGAACGAATACCATCGACCTTTATAAGCCAACCAAGTCCGCCATGAAAGCCTGGGGTGCCCGCAAAGTAAACATCGAAGTCGTCCGATGGGGGTCTTTCTCCAAGAGCTTGGCTATCATGAGAGACCGCCAGAGGGTCAGTGGTCGCGTCCGGGCGATGGTGCAGCGCATCGAGTCCAACTCATAAGCACGGGCGAGTCATCGTGAACCGGCAGCAACGCGCGAGTCGTATTGCCGAACGATTGACCGAGCTTTATCCAGAGCCGCCTATTCCCCTGGATCATCGTGATCCGTTTACGCTGTTGATTGCGGTTCTGCTCTCGGCCCAGTGCACTGATGTGCGTGTGAATCTAGTAACGCCGGGTCTTTTTAAATTGGCGGCGACTCCCAAGGCCATGATGGAATTGCCTGTCGCCCGGATTGAGGAGATCGTCCGGCCTTGCGGTCTGGGGCCACAAAAAGCACGGGCGATCTCTGGCCTCTCTCGGCTGCTGGTGGAGCGGCATGGGGGCCAGGTTCCAGGGACACTCGAGGAATTGGAGGCGCTCCCTGGGGTCGGACACAAGACCGCGCAAGTGGTGTTGGCCCAGGCTTTCGGAGTGCCAGGGTTTCCGGTGGATACCCATATTCACCGGCTGGCCCAGCGCTGGGAACTGTCCAATGGCAGGTCGGTTCTGCAAACCGAGCGCGACTTGAAAAAGTTGTTCCCGCGTGACGAATGGAATCTGCTGCACCTCCGAATCATCTATTATGGGCGGGAGCACTGCAGCGCACGAGGTTGCGATGGACTGATATGCGAGTTATGTCGTGAGCTGTTTCCAACCAGGAAGCGGGCCAAACCAACCCGAAAAACGTAATCCTGACCCGATAGTATTTGTGTAAAAAACATTAGCGCCAAGAAGACTCAAATTTTGCTGCGCATATATTGCGTAAATTATAACTGTATTAAATTTAAATTGAGCATTTTATAACTTTATCTGTCAACTTGTTCAGGTGCCTGCATTCTAACTAAAAATACACTTCTATGAACCTTGATCGACTCACCCAGAAGCTCCAAGAAGGACTGGCTTCAGCTCAGTCGCTTGCGAGTCAATACGGGCATCCGGAGATTAAACCTTCGCACGTGCTCCTGGCGCTGATCGATCAAGAGGGCGGGGTTACCAAACCATTGCTGGAAAAGATTGGCTCGGGAGTCGTCAGCCTCAAGGCGGCCATTGAGTCCCATCTGGCCCGGCAGCCTAAGGTCTCGGGCGGCGGACAACCCCAATTTTCGCACGACCTGCGAGAGACTCTGACCAACACTGAAAAGGAGCAGCAGAAGCTCAAGGACGATTACCTCAGCGTCGAACATTTCATCCTGGCCCTATTAAAGACGCGGACAGATATCGAGGAATTATTGAAGACTGGCGGGCTGAAATATGACGGCGTGCTTCAATCTCTCACCAGCATCCGCGGCGCCCAGCGCGTGACGGATCAGGATCCCGAGGGGAAATACCAGACTCTTGAGAAATATGGCACCGATCTGACGGCGCGGGCGAAGCAGGGGAAAATCGATCCGGTCATCGGCCGCGATGAAGAAATTCGCCGTGTAATGCAGGTGCTAAGTCGGCGCACCAAGAACAATCCGGTGCTGATCGGCGAGCCCGGCGTGGGCAAGACGGCCATCGCCGAGGGGCTCGCCCGGCGCATCGTGGCCGGGGATGTGCCCGATTCTTTGAAGAACAAAAAGCTGATCAGCATGGATCTGGGGGGCATGATGGCTGGTGCAAAATTCCGAGGTGAATTTGAAGAGCGCCTCAAAGCCTTTCTCAAGGAAGTCACCAGCAGTGAAGGTGAAATCATCCTCTTCATCGACGAACTCCACACTATTGTCGGTGCCGGCAAGGCCGAGGGCGCGATGGACGCCGGCAATCTCTTGAAACCGCAGCTCGCCCGCGGCGAGCTGCGCTGCATCGGGGCGACCACCCTCGACGAATATCGGAAATACATCGAAAAGGATCCGGCGCTCGAGCGTCGCTTCCAGCCGGTCATGGTCGGCGAACCGAGTGTCGAGGACACCATCGCGATCTTGCGTGGCTTGAAGGAGCGCTACGAAGTTCATCACGGCGTGCGCATCCAGGATGGGGCGATCATTGCCGCGGCGACATTGAGCCACCGTTATATCGCGGATCGATTTCTGCCGGACAAAGCCATCGACCTCGTGGATGAAGCCGCGAGCCGCATCAAGATCGAACTCGATTCCAAGCCCACTGAGATCGATGTCATTGAGCGCGAGATCATGCAGCAGCAGATGGAGCGTGAGGTGCTCAAAAAGGAGAAAGATCCCGCCAGCCGAGAACGACTGACAAAGCTTGAAAAGCAAACGGCTGATCTTCAAGAAAAAGTCTCGGCGCTCAAGGCGCAGTGGCTAAACGAGAAAGAGGCTGTCGGTGAGAGTCGCAAGATCAAAGAGGAGATCGAGAAGCTGCGTATCGAATTGGAACAAGCGGAGCGTCGTGGTGATCTAGCTCGTGGCAGTGAGATCAAGTATGGCTTACTGCCGAAGCTGGAGCAGCAGATCAAGCAAAGTAGTTCTGGGCTTCAGCCCGAACAAGACCATGAGCGGGCTAAAGCTCATCCTAGTTTGCTTCGTGAAGAGGTCACCGAGGAAGACATCGCGAAAGTTGTCGCTGCGTGGACTGGCATTCCGGTGTCGCGTTTGCAGGAAGGGGAGCGCTCCAAGCTCGTGAGCATGGAGACCCGTCTCGGTGACCGGGTCATCGGACAACGCAGGGCGGTGCAGGCGGTCTCG
>JANNQW010000222.1:0-8292 GCA_031400955.1 Verrucomicrobiota bacterium | reverse complement strand
CGCCACCCACAACGTCACCGCCGATATAGTTCGCATTGTAAGCCTCCATCTCAGCGCAGTTCATCGTGTGACTGGCCATGATGCAATCCCGAAATCCGGGAGCGAAACGCTCGATCTGCTGGTTGATCACATCGAACCTGTCAGCCATTGATCCACGTGGCACATGACAATAGGCCCACACCACCTGTTTGTTATGCGGCGCGCGCGTAAAGTCACTCAGTGAGGGCTGTGAAACAAGCACAAAAGGTTTGTCAAATAATGTGCTATTCCATGCGAATTTCTCTGCCATTGCTGCATCCTCGAAGGTTCCACCAACATGAACCGTTCCAGCACTATGACACGCCGGATTCGTCCACGGAATGGGCGCGCTCAGGGCATAATCGACCTTGAAAACCCCCGGTCCATGCCGGTAGCGCAGCAGTCGATTACGATATCCGGCAGGCAAGGCCTCTCCACAAATGGCGGCCAGATTGCGCGGCGAAACGTCAAACAAATACGCCCCTGCTGGCGGCAGTTCTTTGAAGCTTTCGATTCTCTGCCCGCACTGAATTTCACCGCCCTGCGACTTTAGAATCCGCACCAGAGTGTCCGCGATGCTTTGCGACCCGCCCTCTGCCACTGGCCAGCCAACTGCATGCGCACAAACCTGCAGTATCAGACCCACAGCCGAGGTCAGCAGCTTGTCCAGCGGCATCACCCCATGCGCAGCATTTCCGGCAAACAAGGCTCTGGCTTCCTCCGTCTTGAATAATTTCGTAAACACCGACGCCGGCAACGCTGCCCCCATCCCGAACCGGGCCAACGTCAGTGGATGCCGCGGCACACGGAGCGGCGCCAGCGCATCTCCGAACAAGTCCATCGCATGAGAAACCAGTGGCTCAAAAATCTGTCGATAACGCGCGGCATCGCTGCCAAGTCCCTCGGCCGTCTTCTCCAGATCGCGATGCAGCACCGCCGCCCGCCCACCATCCAAAGGATGTGCCAGCGGCACTTCGGGATGCAGCCACCGCAGACCATGAGATTCCAAATCAAGCGAACGGAAGAACGGCGATGCCAACGCCATGGGATGCACTGCGGAACACACATCGTGTTTGAAACCTGGCAGCGTCAGTTCCTTCGTGCGCATGCCACCGCCCGGCGTGTCCGCCGCTTCCAGCACCAGCACCTTCCATCCGTTGCGCGCCAGATGGATCGCGGCTGCGAGCCCATTGGGCCCCGAGCCAATAATAACTGCATCGTAACTTTCCACGATGGATAAAGCCACAAGGAGCAACGATTGGCAATCACGGACGCGATAACATCACATGGAACGGCGGCATCAAATCGCCGCCTCTTAAATCAGCCACGACTAACTCACCACGTTCCGTGACCTGCCGTCGAGAAAGGCCTGCACATTAGCGGTCGCAATTTCAATCAATCTGGCCCGCGCCGCCTTGCTCGCCCAGGCGATATGCGGCGTTACGATGCAATTCTTCGCCGACAGCAGCGGATTGTTCGGCTTCGGCGGCTCACAAGAAATCACATCCAAACCAGCTCCAGCGATGCGTCCCGAATTCAACGCTGCGGCAAGATCAGCCTCATTCACCAGCAGCCCGCGCGCGGTGTTAATGAGAAAAGCGCTCCGCTTCATCTCTTCCAGGGACGTGGCATCGATCAATTCGCGCGTGTCCTCCGTCAGCGGACAATGGAGCGTGAGCACGTCAGACCGCTCGAAGATCTCATCACGATGAACCTTGCCAATACCCGCCAGCGGTTCCTCCAGCCAGTTGCGGCGATACGCGATCACATTCATTCCCATCGCGAGCGCGATGCGCGCCACGGCCTGACCGATTGCACCGTAGCCGAAAATCCCCATCGTCAGTCCGCTCAACTCAATGAGCGATCCGTCCCAGTAGCAAAAGTCCTCGCTGCGAGCCCATCTCCCCTCGCCCACGGATTGCGCATGATGTCCCACGCGATGGGTCAGTTCCAGCAGCAAGGCAAACACCGTCTGCGCGACTGATGGCGTTGAGTAACCCGGCACGTTCGTCACCGTGATCCCCTGCTCCCGCGCCGCGTGAATATCCACGACATTGTAGCCGGTCGCCAGCACACCAATGTATCGCAGCTTCGGAAGGGCGCGGATCATGTCGCCATTGAGCACCGTTTTGTTGGTCAAGATGATCTCGCTGTTTTTCGCGCGCTCGATCACCTGCGATGCCGGCGTTCGGTCGTGCAACGTGCAGGTCATGAGCGATTCCAGACCGGACCACGAAAGGTCGCCGGGATTCGCCGTAAAGGCATCGAGAATGGTGAGGCGCATCCGGAGTAGTGACGGCATCCTGCCGTCATTCAACGCAAAAATGATGACCGCAGGATGCGGTCACGACTTGCAAATGCCGCCTCCCTTTTCATCTTCCCGCCTCACTCCAGTCTTCCAACATTCCATTCCTTCCCCCATGAACAGAAAAATTCGTTACGGCATGATCGGCGGCGGACGCGGAGCCTTCATCGGCGGCGTTCATCGCACCGCAGCGGCCATTGATGGCCAGACTCAACTCGTCTGCGGTGCTTTCTCCTCCGATCCCCAGCGATCGAAAGACAGCGGCAAAGATTTATTCCTTCCTGCGAAACGTTGCTACGGCGACTTCAAAGAAATGATCAAGGCTGAGGCCGTGCTCCCTGCGGACGAGCGCATGGACTTCGTCTCCATCGTCACGCCGAATCACATGCACTTCCCGGCAGCGAAGCTCGCACTGGAAAGCGGCTTCCATGTGCTCTCGGACAAACCAGCGACCTTCAATCTCGCCCAGGCCAAAGAGCTGGCCGGCATTGTGAAAAAATCCGGGCGCCTCTACGGCATCACCTATAACTATACCGGCTACCCCTTGATCCGTCAGGCTCGTCAAATGATCGAGCAAGGCAAGCTGGGCAAGATTCGCAAAGTGGTCGTCGAATATCCCCAGGGCTGGCTCGCCACCCTACTGGAAAAAACTGGCCAGAAACAGGCAGCCTGGCGCACCGATCCGAAGATTTCCGGAGCCGCCGGTTGCATGGGCGACATCGGCACCCACGCGATCAACCTCGCGGAATACGTCACCGGTTTGCATATCAAAGAACTCGCCGCCGATCTCACCATTTTTGTGGAAGGCCGGCAGTTGGAAGATGACGGTAACGTGCTGCTGCGCTTCACCAACGGCGCCAAGGGCGTGCTCCACTCCAGCCAGATCAGCGTCGGCTGCGAAAACAATCTCACTCTCCGCGTCTATGGCGAACTAGGCGGCATCGAGTGGAGTCAACTCGATCCCAACACCATGATCGTCACTTCGCTCGATCAGCCGAAGCAGGTCTTCCGCACCAGCATGGGCTACCTCGGCAGCGCTGCCGCAGCCGTCACGCGCACGCCCGCCGGTCACCCTGAAGGCTACCTGGAAGGCTTCGCGAATATCTATAAAAACTTCGTCAATCACATTCGCGCCATCGAAGCCGGCACCAAGCCGTACCCGCTCGACATGGAT
Source organism: Verrucomicrobiota bacterium (assembly GCA_031400955.1). Taxonomy (GTDB): domain Bacteria; phylum Verrucomicrobiota; class Verrucomicrobiia; order Verrucomicrobiales; family Verrucomicrobiaceae; genus VFKE01. Next base: position 4,795 of record JANNQW010000222.1, on the reverse strand, counting down.
TACCCCACGATCGAAGAAGGCGTCGCCGGCATGGCCTTCATCGAAGCCGTGGTCGCCTCCTCCGCCAAGAACGCCGCCTGGACTCCGCTGGACTACAAGCCCGGCGAACGCGCAAAGTATGGAGATGCGACGCTGAATTCTGATCGCGGTGGTCTGGGTTAGCTGCTGTAAATCGGTGCTGTCCCCTGCTGATGATGTTTAGCTGCCGTGCATGCCGCAATTTGGCAGATCATTTTTCCGTAACCTTTCCCCTCCAAAACGTCATAGGTCTGTGCCAGCATAGTCTGCGACCATGACCACCGAACCCCGGCCAAACTTCCACGCAGCCCCGTTCCACACCACGCGTTGGACGCGGGTTTGCCTAGCCAAGGCGGACTCGGAAGATGGACGCGGTGCCTTGGCGGATTTGTGTGATGCTTATTATGAGCCGGTCGTAGCTTATCTACGGAGCGTGCTGCGGGACGGTGATGCGGCACGTGACATGAGCCATGCGTTTTTTGCAGAGATGCTGGCGGGCGGCGCCATCCACGCGGCAGACCCGGAACGTGGACGCTTCCGGTTTTACCTGCTCGGTGCAGTAAAGCATTTCGTCGCTCATCGACGCGAAGCGAACATGCGCTTGCGACGCGGTGGCGGAGTGCAACATTTGTCGCTTGATGCGGAGTCTCCTGAATCACCCGCGCTGAATGTCGCGGATAATTCGCAGCTCTCGCCCGAGGCCGCCTTTGATCGCCAGTGGGCCGTCACGGTGCTCGCTCGGGCAATGAATGCGCTGCAGGGCGGATGCGCTGTGGAGGGAAAGTCTTTATTGTTTGATCGGTTGCGCCCCTGGCTCCTAGGTGAATCGGACTATGGCGATCAATCGGCAGTCGCAGAATCGCTGGGCCTGAGCGCGGCGGCGATGAAGGTGACGGTGCATCGACTGAGGCATCGCTTCCGCCAGTGTGTGAAGGAGGAAATCTCAGGAACTCTGAAGGACAAAGCCGCCGTCGAAGACGAGATGTGCTCCTTGCTTGCCGCACTGGGAAGCTGAAATAGTTTGTAACCCTTTCTCCGCAGCACGGCATGGTCAGATATGGACACGTCATTTTCTTCAGATTCCAAATGCCCCCGCTGCGGCGAACCGCTCCCTGCCGATGCGGTAGTGGGTCTCTGCCCCCGCTGTCTCATGATCGGGGCCATGCAGCCCACGCAGGTCGTGGATCAGTCTGCACCGATGCCAATACTCGCGCCGGAGGAACTCGCACCGCACTTTCCGCAGTTGGGAATTATCGAATGCCTCGGTCGCGGCGGCATGGGCGTGGTTTACAAGGCCCGGCAGAAATCTTTGAACCGTTTCGTAGCGTTGAAACTGTTAGCCCCGGAGCGGGCGGACGATCCGCAGTTCGCCGCGCGGTTTGAAAAGGAAGCCCACGCGCTCGCGGTGCTGAATCATCCGCACATCGTCGGCGTGTATGACTTCGGTCACGCGGGAGGTTTCTATTTTCTTCTGATGGAGTTCGTGGACGGCGTGAATCTGCGGCAGGCGATGAAGGCCGGACGTTTCACGCCGGAGCAGGCGCTGGCCATGGTGCCGCCCGTGTGCGAGGCGCTGCAATACGCGCACGAACACGGCATCGTGCATCGCGACATCAAGCCGGAGAATCTGCTGCTCGACAAAGAAGGCCGGGTGAAAATCGCCGACTTCGGCATCGCAAAGATGCTTGGTGAAAGTGGCACAGGCGTCCCGCCTGTGAGCGAGGACACCACAGCCGGGACGCTCGCGTCACTCGCCGGCACGCCGCAATACATGTCGCCGGAGCAGAAGGCGCATGGCGTCACGGATCATCGCGCGGACATCTACTCGCTCGGCGTTGTGCTTTACGAAATGCTCACCGGCGAACTGCCCGCCGACAAACTCCAGCCGCCCTCGCGCAAGGTGCAGATCGACGTGCGCCTCGACGAAATCGTTCTGCGCGCCTTGGAGAAAACGCCCGAACTCCGCTACCAGACCGCCGGAGAATTCCGCACGCAGGTGGAGACGGTGGTCTCAACTCCGCGCAGTGACGACCGACGTGAGGAGGCTCAAACTGAAAGCGGAAACCCGAGTGAGAGTCTCCTCGCGTCGGCTCCAGTCCGTCAGACGGCTCGCGTTTCGGATTACGCCAGTTGGGGCGTTTTTCTGCTGGCCTATGCCGGTCTGTTGTTCCTGCTGGCGACGACGGCTAGCCAGTTGCCGCCGCGGGTCGCCAGTCATTTTGATTTGGAGGGACGGCCCAACGACTGGATGAGCCGCGCATCCTATCTGGCCTTGTTCGGCTGTCTGCCGCTGCTGTTTGGCGGGGTGGCGGTTCTTATATCATGGATGACCCGCCGGCTCCCCGCCCGGTTCATCAACATTCCCCGCCGGGATTTCTGGCTGACCCCGGAACGGCGTCCGGCCGTGGCGGCGTTCCTGCGCCGTCGCATATTCTGGCTGGCGGTCTTGATGACGGCCTTTCTCACCGGGCTGCATCTGCTCACGGTTCATGCCAACCAGTCCGTGCCGGTACATCTCTCGCTGGATGGATTGCTGGCCTTGGTCATGGCCTTTCTGCTGGCGTTGCTGGTCTGGACCATCTGCCTGCTCATGCGACTGGCCGAGGTGGACAAGCCACTGACATCGTCAACGAGCAGCCGTGGCCGTGAATCCGCTCCAACTAAACCAGAGAAAAGTGCGAGCCTCGCCACCTCGGCTGCTCTGGGCGAGCCCCGCTTCTCGCGCACGGCCATCGTCGGCGCGTGCTGGGTGCTGCTCTTTTTCACTTCGTTCATCATTTACATCTTCCTCCACACAGCTCACCCAGTGCCTCCCGGCGAGCCTGTGCCGTCCGGCCCCGGCCCCGGCGTCTGGCTGATGATGGCGCTTATGTTCATCGGCTTCGCGGCTCCGCTGGGGACGACGATTCTCGGCTGGGTGGCCTTCGTGCAAATCCGCCGCTCGGCCGGACGACTCCGGGGAAAAGGGCTGGCGCTTTTCGACGGCCTTTTCTTTCCGATACTGGCAGTGCTGGCGGTGCCGATCTATTTCTCGTTCTCGAAACCGGGGGCACCATCGCCAAGCCATGCCGCCAACCCCGTCGAACTACGCGTGCCTGGCACCAACGATCCTATCAGAATAAACCGGGTCGGGCAGTGCGTTACGGTTTCGCACGGCGAGGCTGTGCAGTTCGTTCTCTATTCCCCGGAGGAATTTGGACATTCTGTCGGTGGCTGGACCGGAACGGACGATGGTAGTTGGGAAGAGCAGGTGAATATTTCTCTACTGCGTCGCGGGCGAAGTTTTACCGTCACCCGCAGTTCGGCGACTGCGGATCACATCACAATCCACGGCTTGAAATTTCGTCTGGATGCCGGGCGGGCCTTTGTGCTCGGAGGCGACGGACGCATTGAGCAGGTGAAATTTTTTCCGACCCCGATTGAAGCCCGCAAAGGCGGCGACATGGCGGCACAAATCGAAAAAATCCGCAAGGAAGGCCGGGGCACGCACACGGCGATGATTTCAGAAAACGCCTTCAAAGCTCCTGAACCTCGGCAGGAGGCCAGCAATGCGCAGTTTCGCGTCACTGTGCATGTGTTTGAAGCTCCTGCGGATTTTGAAGAGAGGGACCTGCGTCCGGGCGACTTGGAGGATGGCAACGCGGTGCAAATGACCAATTCAACGGATGTGGTGGTTCGCAGTGGGGGCGAAGGAAGGATCAAGGTTCCAGAGTTGCCGCTGACATCGGAGGGCGTTTCAGGCGGCTCGGGATACAAAACAAGGACGCTGTATGTAAAACCAACGCTCATCGCTGCCGGGACGCGCGTCCGTTTAGTGCTCGAACGCGATGTGCCCGAAACCGGTGCGCGTGATTTCATTTATGCCAACAGCCTGCAACTTGGCGCACTGACGATCATCCAATCTAAAAGCGTGGGCGCGCACAAACAAATGGCTGTGATGAGGGTGGAGATGGAAGGGATGAAGCAAGAGGCCACTCGCCCTCGTGCTAGCAGCGCTGGCGACCAACAATTCGGCGTCTCCTATTCCCATCTTATCTCCCAAATCATCTCCCTGCTGGTTCTCCTCGGCTTCCTCTATCTCGTTTACCGAGTCTGGCGGCGTTACGGCTGGTGGGCGGCAATCCTGCTCCTCATCGCGGGGGTCGCGGTGGTGCTGATGATGACGATGAACCAAAGTGTTAAAATAAGCTCATCAAGTCCAAGGTTGGTCGCCACCTTGCCCGACAAGCCGTTGCAAGTCGTAGCCGGGCCAGCAGCGAACAAATCCAGTCTTACTTTCGGCCCGGTGACGGAGCGAGTGGTGACCAATGCGATTGATTTCGATACGGGCAATGTGGGAACTGCGCCGCTCGCTGGATTCAGAAAACCCAAGCCCGACGCGCCTTTTAGTATTGAAGCCTTTGATTTTAAGAGCATCGAACAGGCTGGCTGGGATTTGATACAGCATAATGCCGAAACCATTGTTGGTTTCAGCATGAAGGCAGTGCCGATTGCTGACGCGATGTGGGAAACACTGAGTCCTCAACAAGCGGTTGAGAAGAGCAAGTCCGCTCGCTTTCAGGCATTTGTTCAATTCAGTCTAGTCACAAATTTTCCGGCGACCTATGTCTTTCAAACCAGCGAAGGCGGCATGGGAATCCTCCAAATCACCGGCTACACCGAGAACCCACGCGGCGTGAAGCTCCGCTACAAACTGGTTCAGGGTGAAAGCCCCTGAAGTCATTGGTGAGGACGCGGGATGTGGATGCGATGTGTTTGATGTGAGAGGAGCGCGGGC
>JANNQW010000221.1:0-3018 GCA_031400955.1 Verrucomicrobiota bacterium | reverse complement strand
GCTGGATGGTGCGCTCCTTGCCGTCGGCGAGCTTCACTTTCACTTTCCGCTTTTTGTTGCAGATGCACGCGATTAGCCCGCAGACCGGGCATGGTTCTTTAGGACATTCGCACGGACTCTTGCCGCAGACGACGCACGGTTTCGGCGGCGTTACCTCGCAGGCGCACGGACGTTGGCCGCACCTGGGACACGGTTCTTCTTCGAGCGGCTCGCCGTCCCATTCGGGATCGTTGAAATGCAGGTGCGCCTTCACGAAGTCGTAGATCGTGAAGTAATCCTTGCCATCGTAGAGCCGCGTGCCGCGACCGATGATCTGCTTGAACTCAATCATCGAGTTGATCGGGCGCATCAGGACGATGTTGCGGATGTTGCGAGCATCCACGCCGGTCGAGAGTTTCTGCGACGTGGTCAGGATCGTCGGGATGGTTTTCTCGTTGTCCTGAAAATCGCGGAGGTGCTGTTCGCCGAGCGCGCCATCGTCCGCTGTGACGCGCTGGCAATAGTTGGGGTCTTTGCTGGTCTTGAGCTGGTTGATGAGGTCGCGCACGACCAGCGCGTGGGCCTGGTTCGCGCAAAAGACCAGCGTCTTTTCGTTCTGGTTGATCTGGGACAGGAGAATCTCGACGCGCTTCTTTTCCCGCTCGCGGATCTCGATGCTGCGGTTGAAGTCCGCCTCGTCATACATTTTCCCGGCCTCGATCTCGCCTTCCACCACCTTGTCGTCGGAGGTGTAAACGTAGTAGTCCAGCGTCGTCTGAATCTGCTTCACCTTGAACGGCGTGAGGAAACCGTCGTTGATGCCCTCCTTGAGCGAGTAGATATAGACCGGCTCGCCGAAATAGGCATAGGTGTCCACGTTGTCTTTGCGCTTGGGCGTGGCGGTGAGGCCGAGTTGCACCGCAGGGGCGAAGTAATCGAGGATGCCGCGCCAGTTGCTTTCGTCGTTCGCGCCGCCGCGATGGCACTCGTCGATGATGATGAAGTCGAAGAAGTCCGGCGGGTATTCTCCAAAGTAGGGCGAGGGCTGGCCATCCTTCATCGGGCCAGACATAAAAGTTTGGAAGATGGTGAAGAACAGGCTGCCGTTCTTCGGCACTTTGCCTTTCTTGCGGATGTCGGCCGGCTCGATCCGCACCAGCGCGTCTTCGGGGAAAGCGGAGAAGGCGTTGTATGCCTGATTCGCGAGGATGTTTCGGTCCGCGAGAAACAAGATGCGCGGGCGTCGCGCAACATACCCGGTGTCTGAGCCTGTCGAAGACAAGTTCCAGCGGGCGTGAAAGAGTTTCCACGCGATCTGAAACGCGATGAACGTCTTGCCCGTGCCCGTGGCGAGCGTGAGCAGGATGCGCATGAGTCCGCCAGCGATGGCCTGCATCACGCGCTCGACGGCGGTATCCTGATAGTAGCGGCTGGGATGCGAGCCGCCCTTGTCCTCGAACGGGATGGCAGCGAAACGGTCGCGCCACAGTTCGGCAAGCTCACTGGCCGCGCGCTCGGTCGCTGAGCCAGTCGAAGCGGTCGAAGGGAAGGTCATGCCCCAGAGTTCGTCCGGCGTGGGATAGGCGGCGATTTCGCCTTCCTGGCCCGTCTCCATGTCGATGGCGTAGATGCCCTGGCCGTTGGTGGCGTAGGCGAAGCGCACGGCCATCTTGCCGGCGTAATCCTTGGCCTGGCCCACGCCTTCCGTGAGCGGTTTGTCCCACGCCTTGGCTTCGTCCACGGCCAGCTTGCGGTTGCGATAGACCAGCACGTAATCGGCGGTGAGCGCCTTGCCGCGTTTGCCGTGGCCCTCGATGCGGCCCGGCGTGATGGGATATTCGCGCAGGATTTTGCTGCCCTCGACGACGCCCCAGCCCGCCGCTTTTAACGCGGGATCAATGTGCTCGGCTCTGGTTTCGGCTTCGTTCATGCCGGCAACGGTTTCCTTTCATAAAGGACCGCGCCCACGCGGCGGATGTGGTCAATCAGATCCGGGTGCGTGAGACTGGCAAACTGGGAAATGTCGAACTTGTAGGGCAGCAGCAAATCATCCAGTTCGTTGTCCAGCCGCGTGAGCAGACTGAAGTTGATCCCGTCGCCGAACAGCGTCAGGTCAATGTCCGAACCGTTCCGGTAATTTCCCTTGGCGCGCGAGCCATACAGCACTGCTTTCTCGATCTCCGGATAATGCGCCAGCACCGACACGATGCGCTCCACCGTATTGGCGGAAAGACCGTGGTTCATTTTGCTTCCTTGCGTTCGAGTTCCAAAAAGCGGCGCTGGAATCCCTCAAACTCCGTCACATAGCGCGTCAGGATCGCCTCGACGATGGCATTGGCGATTGCCTCATTGTAGGTGTGCGAGGTTTCATTGCGATGCTCGATCATCTTCATCCAAGCCTCGCCATTTTCAATCAGGTCGGCGGCAAATGCTTCGCGGGTGGCATCGCGTGAACCGTAAATCTTGACCACCGTGCCCCGCGCTTCCAGAAAGTCCTTCAACGTGTTCCACGCCAGTTCGTGCGTGAATTCAAACGCCTGAATCAATCCCTGTTCTTCCAGTTCCGAAAGCTTCCGCTGTTTCGCCAGCGCCGCCGCGTCGGCGAGCCGCGCGAACGCCCGCTTGAAATTGTCGAAGCGCTGAATCCAGCGGATGTCGGCCTTGCTCATGGGTGGAAGTGTAGTGGGGACTCTGAAGGGTGGAAAACAGAAAACATCACAGTTCTCCGGTGACGGCTTGGTGCAGCAGCGATTTCTTCAACGCCTCCAGCGCGGCGGGCTTCCGCTTGTAGAGGCGGGCGAGGTGGTGGGGTTCGGCAGCCCTGAAAGGGCGCAATGTGATAGCCCGGGGCAACGCCCCGGGTTCGATGTCCCAATGATTTCCCCGCCCTGAAGGGGCGGAACATTCGGCGCGGGTAAATCGGTGGGCGGCGAATGGGAGGTTGTGTCGCCCTTTCAGGGCTCGGAATATTTTTAGGGACGCGTTACCCGGGGCTTCACCCCGGGCTATCACATGACGCCCTTGCAGGGCTGGGATTGG
>JANNQW010000220.1:0-8534 GCA_031400955.1 Verrucomicrobiota bacterium | reverse complement strand
CGGGGATGAAAACCTCGTGTTCGATGTGATATCTGAAATTCTGCTTTCACCGTCGTTTCCCGCAGCCCATCTGCCGAAGATTCAAAAGCGACAGCAGGCCGCGATGCGGGAGGAACTGGAGGACCCGCTCACTGTCGCACTTCGCCGCGCTCGCCGGGAGATTTTTGCCGGGCTGCCCTACGAACGCACGGCCTTGGGCACGATGGAAAGCGTGGCCGCTTTGAGTGCGGAAAGCTGTCGCGCGGCCTGGCGGCAGGCGGTGCAGGGTCGGAATGGTGTGGTCAGCATCTTCGGCGATGTGGAACCGGATCGCATTCGAGAGCAGATGGAGAAATATTTTGGTTCTATGGATGCAGGAACCAGATCCACAGCCGGCTTTTCCCCGATGAAGATCTCCGCGAAACCTACGCGTCTCGACCTCACGCTCGACAAGGAGCAGGGCGTGCTGGTCCTCGGGTTCCCGACAGTCGGGATGCACGACGCGGAGGTGCCGGCGCTCACGATGATCGACGAGGCGTGCAGTGACATGGGCTCGCGCCTGTTCAATCGCATTCGCGAGGAGCAGGGGCTGGCTTATTTTGTGGGCACGCAGGCGTTCCATGCGCTTGGTGCCGGGGCGTTTTATTTCTACGTGGGCTGCGACCCGGCCAAACTGGATCACGTCGAGCAGGAATTGCGCAAAGAGGTGGCTGATCTGGTGGCGAACGGACTGCGTGACGATGAACTGCAGCGAGCGAAGACGACCTGGAAGGCCTCGTGGCTCCGTGCACAGCAAGGCAGCGGAGCGATGGCGGACAGTGCTGGCTGGGACGAACTCAACGGGCTCGGTCATGGACATTATTTGAGGCTGCCCTCCATCGTCGAGGCCGTGAGCGCGAAGGAGATCAAGCCTGTCGCAGCGCGCTGGTTTGCGGAAGAGAATGCTTTCACCGTGCGGGTGCACCCGGCAAAATGAAAAGGTGTTTATAGGGCAAGCGCCAATTGCCAGGATTTTTCCAAGAAAGTATTCGCCCGTCCGTTACGCTTCGGCATGAAGACACTGTTCACTGTGATTGCTCTCGTTGCGGCATCAGCCACCAACAGCCTGGCAAAAGCATACTTCCAGAATGAAACCGAATTGGTGACGAAGGCTGATGCCATCGCCCTTGTTGAGCTGTCGGAACCGGAACCTGCCGAGCAGAAGGGGGATATCTGGACATACCGTCAGAGTGCCACGGCCAAGGTCACATTGCTGCTGAAAGGGGATTTGCCGGAGACCTTTGCCCTATATGGCGACGAAACTTTCATCTGCGCCCAGTGCCGGCTGGCGGCGGGCAAGTATCTCGTCTTCATTCGCCGGGATGGGAAGCTGTGGGCGGGATCGAACTGGCATTTGTCGCTGCGACCGGTCAAGAAAGACCAGATCGAGTGGTTTGACCATCCTGAGAAACGACATAGCCTGAAGTTTCAGCCATCAGAGGCTGTCTTGAAACGTGTCCGGGACATCATGAAATCACCACCTCCGAAAAACCCATGAAAACAAAAAACATAACCCATCGCTTTGCACTGCCGATCACAGTCAACATTTTCGCAACGCTGGCCGTCGCCTGAATTAGATTATTCGCTCATTAAAATGAAAATTGCTGCTGTCATATTCTATTTTGCCTCGGTGTCCTTGCTTCACGGAGGATTGTTATATGAAGGTAAGGCGCTTATTGAGAAAAATGCAGGTCTATTTGGCTGCACGCTAGACTGGAATAGGGTAAAAAACAGCAATGGGGTGCCAGTAGTATTGCCGCATAAAGAAAAATCAGGTGACGTAGAAGTGGTTTATAAAATGTTTACCTATGATGGCGGATTCGTGCTGCACATAGGAAAAAATGGCGAATCTGAACCTATTCAAGATTACGCGAATTCTAGCTGGAACGTTGAGCTGATCGTCTTTACGGGCAAGGGGATTAATGTCTCGCCTATTGAAGAGCGGCTTGGCTCCTCTGCATATACAATAGCCTATATAAATTTCTCAACAGTCCTTGCGCCAGGAGAGGTTGGCACGACGGGCAGAACACATTCTGTGGGCTATTTTCCGAATCTAAACGAAAAGATGAAAACAATTGAATTGCCGGTTGGTGCGGTTGAACTTTTTAACAGATCATATGGGACTGACGGCGAAATGAACAACCTCACCATATTTTTCCTGCCTCAAAAAGGCAAGCAAGCCAGTGGTGGCAAAAGCGGGCAAGGCCGCTAGTTCGTTTCGCTCTCGCCACAAGACAAATAATCACTAATGGAATAAGAGTAAAAATGAAAATGAAAAATTGCATGAGGTTCTTTACGCTGCCTATCACCGTCCTTATTCTCGCTACGATGGCCTTTGCCGGGCCTGATCAAACACCGGAGGAGCGGGACAAGGCCGCCACACAAACCGCCAAAACTTGGTTTGTTTCTCTGATTGGCGGCGAGGCTGCCGCCACTGCGGCCATGTGTGCAGTGCCGTTTTCATTTGATGGCAAAAAGGAGATCAAGACGCTGGAAGAACTGGAGAAGCTTTATGAGGAAATCATCAAAGAGAAGGGGAAGCGGGACCTGAAGCCGGCATTCGTCAAAATCGAGAGTTCCTCACCTGAAAAGGTCGTGGTCATCCTCACGATCGAAGGCGACGACGAAAAAATTGCTGTTTCCGTCAAGCCCGGGGCAGTTTATCAAGTCATCGGATTCAGGGACTGAAAAAGACAATGAGCCAGATAATCATATGAAGCCTGCGATATTGATCATCACCCTGTTGCTGACATTCCTTCACGGTTACGCAGCCGACCTTGCACCGGCCAGCGGCGCGGATGAGTTTGTGCGGCTCGTGGTGCGTTCATTGCTTGATGGAGGGGGCGACATCAAGTTCCCGGTTGCCGACAAGCTGTTCGCGATCGACAACGGTGAAGTTCTGACCAAGGAGGAATTGCAGAAGGCGTGGCCTCGGTTCGCCAAGAAAGCATTCCAGCAGAAGATATCGCCGGATCAGTTTTTCAGGGATGCAGAGTTGAAAATCAGCTCGCCCCGCGACAACAAGCGGATGATGAGCAACGAACGGGTTCTGGAGAGCTACAGCTATCAGGACGGGGATTTGTATTGTGATGCCAGTCAGGTGAAGGCGGGGGTGGAAAACTTCATCGCCTACGACAAAGCCTTGATCTACATCATCCGCCGAGTCAGCGGTCAATGGACTCTGATTGGCATTGGAGGATAGAATTCCGCCACTTATCGTTCGCGTTTCACTTCTGCGATAAACTCCACGGCTGCGCGGGTGATCTCCTGCGCCACGTTGGCCCGGCTCTGCGCGAACGGCGGTTTGAACCACGGAAACGCGCCGATCAAATCGTGAGTGACCAGCACCTGGGCATCACAGCCATCGCCGGAACCGATGCCAATGGTCGGTATCTTCACGGCCTGCGAGATTCTCAGCGCAACTTCGGAGACAATACTTTCCAGCACGATCGCACTCGCTCCCGCATCTTCCAGCGCGCGGGCATCGTCGAGCAGGCTCAGCGCGTCCGCTTCCAGCTTTCCTTTTTTTTTGTAGCCGCCGTCGAGCTTCACGTTCTGTGGCAACATGCCAATGTGGCCGATGTAACCGATGCCGGCGTCGGTGATGGCGCGCACTTGTGCGATGACCGCAAGGCCGCCTTCGAGTTTGACCGCATCCGCTCCCGCGCGCACGAGCCGCTCTGCATTGTGCAAGGCCTGCTCTGGATTTTCATAGCTATGGGCCGGAAGGTCTACCGCCACCGGTGCCCGCTTCACCGCGCGTCGCACCGCGGCCGCATGATGGAGCATGGCGTTCATGTCCACGCCCGTGGTGTCCGGCAGGCCGAGCACCACCATGCCGAGTGAATCTCCAACGAGTATCATGTCCACGCCCGCTTCGTCCAGGAGGCGTGCGGTCGGATAATCATAGGCGGTGAGCACCGCTAGTTTTTCGCCGCGGGCTTTGCATTCGAGGAGTTGACGGGTGAGGGGATGCACGGTTTGACGGATACATGCCAAACCTGCTTCGTGCAACGTGGCTGCCTTTCAGGACCAGTGCCGGATCACCAGCCGGAGCGAGTTATCATCCGGGTTTAAACGCGCGAGCAGCATGGCAATGCTCGCGCTCTGACCTGGCGGGACAAGATCAGGGCAAATGTCCATCAATGGCTGGAGCACGAATCTGCGATCTGCCAGTCTCGGATGTGGCAGCGTCAGTTCGGCATCATCCAGGATCAGGTTTCCGGCGCACAGAATGTCGAGGTCAATGATGCGCGGTGCGTGGTGCGCGCGATTCAATGGGCGGCCCAACTCACTTTCGATTTCCCGCAGGATCGACAGCACCTCATGCGGCGAGGCAGCGCACTCCATTTCGACCACTGTATTAAAAAACGCGCCCGAATCTTCCGGGCAATCCACTGGCGCAGTCTCATAAACCGGTGCTGCGGAAATCAACTGTGCCTGCGGCAGTCGCTCCAGCATCAGCCGCAGTGCATTCCGGAGATGCTGGAGGCGGTCGCCGAGATTGGAGCCGAGGGCGATGGCGTAGCGAGTGATTGCCATAGTTTACAATAGATGGCGATGGTTTGCAGTCGAACAGCAATCGCCAACGATTGCCAGAAATTGCAAACCAGTCACTTCAATCCCAAAACATCCTGCATGTCGTAGATGCCAGGCGCCTTTTCGCGCAACCATGCGGCCGCGCGCACTGCGCCGTTGGCGAAGGTATCGCGGCTGGAAGCCTTGTGGGTGAGTTCAACTCGCTCGCCGACATTCGCAAAGATCACGGTGTGATCACCCACGACATCCCCGCCGCGCAGGGCATGAACGCCGATCTCTTTTTTCGTGCGGGCACCCACGTCACCCAGGCGGCCATGCCGCGTGTCCATCTCGTAGCTGACTTTGGTTTCCTCGCAAAGAATCTCCACCAAGCGGCGCGCGGTGCCGCTCGGCGAATCGGTTTTCATGCGGTGATGCATCTCAATGACTTCCATGTCGAATTCATCGCCTAGGATCTGTGCTGCCTTGCGCGTGAGCCAGAACAAAGTGTTCACACCCACGCTGAAATTGGGAGCCAGAACGACAGGGAGCGTCTTCGATGCCTCGCGGATTCGCGCCAGTTCATCCGCCGTGTGACCGGTCGTGCCCATGACCAGCGGTTTGCCCAGTTTCAGGCAGGCGGCAACCAGTTCATCGCTGAAATGATGGGTGGTAAAATCAATGACCGCATCCGTTTTTGCCAGCGAGGTCTCCAACGAATCACCCAGATCAATCGCCGCGCCCACCGCGCAGTCCGGATGGCGTTCCACTGCTTGCATGATCGCTTGACCCATGCGGCCCTTGCAGCCGGTGACGAGTATTTTTAGTGAAGAAATCATTATCGGAAAAATGTTAAATTCCCACTACCTGTGCAGGCCTCACGGTGGCCTGTGGCAAAGGACGCTGTGCCCGACGACGGTCGGAAATTTCCTCGCGCACAAGTTCGCAAAGCGTTTCATAGACTTCAATCGAGTTCGGGCCATGACAGCCTCCCAAGAACAAGTCCGGGCAGCGCCCGACATAGCAGCGATCCTGGTCGCTCCATTCAACCCATTTATGATAGCGGTCTTCAGTTTTCATGATTGTGATTCTTTAATGGCCTTGTTCACATCTCTCTCCTGATAATGTCGCGCGTCGTCACCGTCCGCGCCGCTTAAAATAACCGAACGCGCCTTCGGATGCGAGAACTTACGGTGAGAGCCCTTGCCTGCTCGTTTGACCAGGGTAAAGCCTGAGTGCTGCAGATCGGAAATTAACTGTCGGATTTTTCTTGGCATCGCACTTGGCGGACTGCCTCACAGCAGCCCCAATTTTTGCATCACCACCTTCAGCTCCGCTGCCTGAGCTTCGCCCATCTCGCACATGGGCAGACGCATCTCGACATCGCAGATGCCCTTGAGCGCCATCGCGGTCTTGATCGGAATCGGGTTGGTCGAGAGCTTGAGCATGGCGGCAAAAAGCGGATAAAATCTTTCATGGACGCGTTGAGCCTCGTCCCATTTGCCTTGCAAGGCAGCCTGCACCAGATGGCTCATCTCGCGCGGGATCAGATTTCCCGCCACGCTGACCACGCCGACGGCACCGACACTCATGAAGGGCAGTGCAAGTGAATCATCGCCACTGAGAATTTCGAAGTCCGCAGGCAGTTCCTGCTTCATCAGGCTGACGCGATCCGCGCTGCCGCCGGCTTCCTTGATGCTGCGGATGTTCGGGCACGCTTCCGCAAGCCGGACGAGAGTGTCAATGCCGATCTCGATGCCGCAACGGCCCGGGATGCTGTAAAGCATGAGCGGGAGTTTCGTGCTTTGAGCAATGGTTTTGAAGTGACGGAACAAACCTTCGGGTGTCGGCTTGTTGTAGTAGGGGGCGACCAGCAGGGCGGCATTCGCGCCCGATGCCTCCGCAAACTGCGTCATTTCCACGGCCTCACGCGTGGCGTTGCTACCGGTGCCGGCGATGACCAGTCCTCGGCCCGCGGCAAACTCGACGCTCAGCTTGATGACACGCTCGTGTTCTTCGTAGTCCAGCGTCGGTGATTCACCCGTGGTGCCGCAGGGCACGATGCCTTGCACGCCGCTGGCGAATTGCATGTCGATGATCTTGCGCAAGGTGGCTTCATCGACGAGGCCGTTGCGAAAAGGGGTGACGATGGCGGTGTGGGTGCCGGCGAACATGGGGCGGGGGGTCGGAGGTCAGTGAATCAGATTTGTGTTTCGCCCTGGAAGACGAAATCGGCGGGGCCGTGGAGGGTGACATTGCGGAAGTCTGCGCCGCTTTTTTCAAAGCCGATGCGCAGGGTGTCGCCGCCTTTTACTTTTACGGCGACGGGAGAGCCAAATTGATGAAGTTCATGTGCGATCAATGCGCAGGCGACCATGCCGGTGCCGCAGGCGAGCGTTTCGCCTTCGACCCCCCGCTCATAGGTGCGGATGGAGATAGCGCCGGTGCCGGTGATCTTCACAAAGTTGGCATTGGTGCCTTTCGGCGCGAACGCCTCGTGATAGCGCAGACCGGAGCCGAGACGCTGCACGTCCACGCTTTCGAGATCATCCACTAGCACGACCGCGTGCGGCACGCCGGTGTTGATGCTGTGAACCTGCAGTTTCTGACCTGCAACTTCCAAGGTCTGGTTCAGCTTCAAGCTGTGCGGAGCGCTCATGTTGATCCGCACCTGATCGCCAGGAAACTCGGCGGAGATCATGCCCGCCAGCGTCTCAAATCTTATCGTGCCGAACTGGTCCGCGTGGAGCCGGTTCACAAAGCGCGCAAAGCAGCGCGCCCCATTGCCGCACATCTCGGCCTCCCCGCCGTCCGCATTGTAGTAACGCATCCGGAAATCGCCGCCGTTCTGCGCGGGTTCAGCCAGCAGGAGTCCGTCGGCACCGACACCGCGATGACGGTCGCAAAGCTGTGCGATGGCACCCCCGTCGAGCTTGAGCGACAGATCGCGGTTGTCGAGCATGACGAAATCATTGCCCGCGCCATTCATTTTCCAAAATTTCAAGGTCATGGCCATTTTTTGCGAGCCGATAAGCTAGACGGACTTCACTGCGTCCACAAGGGGTTTCACGAAGGCTGCCAGTTGCGCTGGCAAATCCGGAGATGCGCCATGTTGCCCGATCAGTTTTACGATGGCGCTGCCGACCACCACCGCATCCGCCATGCTGGCGACTGCGCCCGCCTGTTCCGGAGTGGAAATGCCAAAGCCCACCGCCACCGGTGTCGTGGTGTGGGATTTAATCAAGGTGACCTGCGCGGCAATGCCGGTGCCGAGGCTGGTCTGGGCGCCGGTCACTCCTTCTCGCGAAACGTAGTAGATGAAACCCTCCGACTGGGCCGCAATGAGTTTGATGCGCGACTCTGGAGTCGTCGGGGCAATGAGACGGATATGCTTCAAGCCTGCGCCACTCGGCCCTGAGCTTGTGGCCGAAGGGCTCTCAATGAGTTCCTTGTTTTGCGATGTTTCATCAGGCGGGAGATCGAGAATGAGCACGCCGTCGGCTCCCGCAGCGGCGGCATCTTTATGGAAGCGCTCGAAGCCGTAAGTATAAACCGGATTAAGATAAGTGAAGAGCACCAGCGGAATCTGGGTCTCGCGCCGTAGCTCCCGGATGAACTCGATCACCTTCGGCGTAGTGGTGCCGGCCCGGAGCGAGCGGTCCGCCGCCAGTTGATTCACAATGCCATCGGCTAGCGGATCGGAGAAGGGCAGGCCGAGTTCGACGATGTCCACCCCACAGCGCTCGAGTTCAAGCACGATGTCACGCGTCCTGGCGAGGTCGGGATCGCCTGCGCTGATGTAAGCGATGAAGCCGCATTTTTTTGCGGCCCGGAGTTTTTCAAAACAGTGATCGATGCGGTTCATGATGCGGTCTCTGGTTTGCGACTGTAGGCCGTTTGTGTCAAACGGCGAGCTCCGTAAATGCGAAAAATGGCCGTTTGACACAAACAAACTACATTTCGCCCGTGACACTGACGACAATCTCCCGCGAATGCGG
>JANNQW010000219.1:0-9995 GCA_031400955.1 Verrucomicrobiota bacterium | reverse complement strand
TACGCTCGCATGGAGACACCAGTGCTCTATTTCTACCCCAATAAACCGATGTCGGTCACTGCGGAGGTCACCATGAAGAGCGGCGTGGTCACGGAATGGTTTCCCAATTACATTAACCGCAAAGACCCCGCAAAAACTGGGGGAGATACCGTGGTTTGGAATGGCGATCTTCTTCCACCTTCTGATGCTGAGGCCACGAAACTCATGCCGGCCGTTACCGGTGCCCAAGGTGTGCATTACGCCCATGCGCGCGAGGTTCCAGGCGCGTGGCCGTTTCGCAACAAGAGTGTGAATGAGGCTGATAAGTTCATTTTTTATCGCGGCGCGGGAAACCTGCCGCTACCTTACCGGGTTGAAGCGCTGAGCAACGGCACTTTCAGGCTTTCACATGCGGGTTATGGCAAGCCAGTCTCCGCAGCCTTTTTGCTCAACGTTGGTGCGGATGGTGCGCGCTGGGCCAGGATGGGCAGGCTGGCGGAGATGAAGAACAACGAAACTTCGCCCTTCATTGAAAAGACGTTGAGCGAGCCTCCCGTTCCACCCGCCCAGGCGGAAGAAGAGCTAGCCGTGGCGATGCGCGAGTCGCTCATCGAAGCCGGACTCACCATCGACGAAGCCAAGGCGATGGTCGCCACCTGGCGCGACGTGTGGTTTACCGAAACCGGCACGCGCGTCCTTGCGCTGCTGCCACGCGACTGGATTGATGGCGTGCTGCCGCTGAAGATCACACCGACACCCACGAATCTTACGCGCGTGTTCGTCGCCCGCTTCGAGGTTTTCACACCGGATCGCGAGGAGGCGCTGCTCACCTTGCTGAATTCAACGAACAAGCCGGATGCCGCTTCTGCGAAGAAGCTACGCGATCTTCAGCTTGGGCGCTTTGCCAACGCTGCGGTCGTGCGCTCGCAGCGCATGGGAGAAAACCGGATTATCACGCGTTTCTACCAACTGCAGTCTTCAGAATTTATTCCTGCCACAACTGCACGATGACGCGCTGATGTAATTGTGGAGAAGTTCGAAGTGTCGTGGAGTTCATTGATCATCCGAAAATGATGTGATGGGTAGGACGGGCATCCTGCCCGTCGTTTCCGGCATCTTGCCGGGAACATCAATCCGAAACGACCGGCGCAATGCGCCGCAGATGATGTGCGTTTGGCAAGATGCCATCCGCGGCAGGCAGGATGCCCGCCCTACCCAACGACACACGGCATCAGCGGACGATCCACATCCGCCGTCGGCGCATTCATTGCGGGATTCGGCGCTTGGGCGATCAGGCCGAGTTCTTCCAAGAGTCGCATGTCCTCATTCGCACCCGGATTCTTTGTGGTGAGTAGCTTTTCTCCATAGAAAATGGAATTCGCACCAGCGAAGTAACACAGGGTTTGCGCTTCTTTGCTCAAGGAATATCGGCCAGCACTCAGTCGCACCTTGGTCTTTGGCATGGCGATACGGGCGACGGCGATGACACGCACCAGATCAAAAACATCCACGTCATCATTGTTCTCCATCGGCGTGCCTTTGATAGGCATGAGCAGGTTCACGGGCACGCTCTCGGGCTGGGGATTAAACTCACTGAGTGTTTCCAGCATTTTCAGACGGTCGTCCTTGTTCTCGCCGAGACCCAAAATACCGCCACAGCAAACGCTCATGCCGGCCTCCTGCGCGTGACGGATGGTGCGGAGCCGGTCGTCGAAGGTGTGGGTGCTGACCACGTTCGCGTAATGCTCGCGCGAGGTGTCGATGTTGTGATTGTAAGCGGTGACGCCGGCTTCTTTCAAGGCGCGCGCTTCTTCACTGCCGAGTTCGCCAAGCGTGACGCAGACTTCCATGCCCAGCGTGCTGACATCGCGCACGATATCGAGCACTTGATCAAATTTCGCTGTGCCCTGACGCACGCCTTTCCAAGCTGCGCCCATGCAGAAACGGGTGGAGCCGTTCTCCTTCGCAGCGCGGGCTTTTTCCATGACATCGGCTTTCTCCATGAGCTTCTCCGCTTTTACTTCGGTGGTGTAGCGCGAGCTCTGTGCACAGTAGCCGCAGTCCTCGGAGCAGCCGCCGGACTTGATGCTTAACAGCGTGCAAAGCTGCACCTCGCGCTCCGGCCAGTTTTTTTCATGCACAGCGCGTGACTGCTTGAGCAGGTCGAAGAACGGCAGGTGATAGAGGCGGTGAAGTTCGGCGTGGTTCATGAGCAAGGTGGGACCGTGGAGCGCGGCATCTTGGCATGATTCGATGGAAATGCCAGCATGAAGGGCTATGCTGCTGCCAGCACGCTGGAATCTGCTGCGGCAGCGCGTTTTTTATTCCACAGCAACGCAACGAGGGTGATAAAGAGCAGAACCGCGCCCCACATGGTGGCGCCCATGCCCTGAAGCCTGACGTCGAAATTCTGGGTGAGTGCCAGGGCCATGACCATGAGGCTTAGCAACAGGCCGGTCATGAGCCAGCGCCGTTGTTTTGATCCTGCGGGCGCGCGCAGCACTTCCGCAGTGATCATCGTGAAACCCGGGATGGACCAACAATAGTAATAAGAACCCGCTTTTGGCGAGAAGATGACAATCATCAGCAGCACGATGGCATACTCGAGCGCATTGGTTTGCGGTGTCGCGCGATTGCGCGCTGGCATGGCCATGACGAGCGCGAGGCACATGGTTCCGGCGATTACGAGGAAAATGACGAACGCGGCTTTGCTGGAGATATCAGTGAAATTCACATAGATTTCTTCCCTGTCCTTTTTCCCCACATTCAGATGGCGCGTGAGGCGGTGGACGACGGACATGAGCGTCTGGTTGCCGTAGCGGAAGGCCCGGTCCTCCTGGTTGGCAAGGGAGTCGCCGGTGTTGTGCAACAACATGTTGTCTGTCCAGGTGGAGAGTTCCCGCCAGTTGCGGTCGAAGCCGCGGATGGGCGCGGGCAGAACCACAAGAATGAGCACTAGCGCGCCGAGCATGGACGCCGCTGCGGTCCAGTGACGGCGCCACACGAGATACCCAATGGCGCTGAACGGAAAGGCCTTGGCCGCTGCCGCAAGGGCCAAAAGCGAGCCGGCAATGACGGGATGTTTTTTCTCCAGAGCGAGAAACGCCAGCAGCATCACGCTCAGCAGCGTGAGGTTCAACTGGCCGAGAAAATAGATGTCCACCACGAAGGGCACGCCCGTTGCGAACGCGACCCACCAGAGGCTCGGAGGTGCGCGGAGCCTTCCGGTAGCAAAATATACGCTCAGGCACAGGCTGACGAAATGCCCGAGGCAGCTGAATACGCAAAGCAGCAGCACCATGCCCCAGAGTCCGGCGAATGAGAGCGGCGCGTAGAACAACGAGGCGATGGCGGGTGGATAAAAAAAGTCGCGCACGACTTTTTTCCCCGGCAGGTATATCGGTTTGCCGTCGCGGACGGCATGGGCCACTTCATCCCAGGTGGCATAGTCTTTCTGGCCGCGGGAATTCTTGATGGTGTTGAACAGGGGCGGTGCTGTGAGCCCTACGGAGAAGATGATGAAGACGATCAGCAGCGTGCGTTCGGCGCGATTTAATTTGAGCTCTTTCAAGCGTGCCGAAAGTGACGAAAAAAACATGATGTCGCGATTGGGAAAAATTGCCCGTGCTGCGGGCGGAAGAATTCACGCTTGTCCGTCATCGAAGGCATATCAAGCTAAAATCAATCCTGTCACCGGCCGTTTCAGCGGCATTGAAAATAGAATGATGAATGGTGGCGACTATGAGGTTCTGCTTTATGTTCGGCGCTCCCTTTTCATCCGTTCGGGGGAGACCTTCGCACTACGGATTTATGCACTACGAACTCGCCATCATCGTCCCCACGAAGAACGAAGCCGGCAATGTCCGCCAGCTTCTCGGACTGCTGGACGCTGCGTTGGGCGGCATCCGCTGGGAGGTGATTTTTGTCGATGACGACTCCGCTGACGGCACTGCGTCAATCGTTCGGGAAATGAGCGCAGAACGGGACAATGTGCTCTGCCTGCGACGCATCGGGCGCCAGGGGCTCTCGTCTGCCGTGATTGAGGGGATGATGGCCACTGGTGCGGATTTCATTGCCGTGATGGATGCGGACTTGCAGCATGATGAGAAGCTGTTGCCCTCCATGTTTCGCACGCTTCAGGACAAGGACATAGACGTCGTTGTGGCCAGCCGGTTCATGGATGGCAGCGAGTGCAATAATTTTTCCCGATTCCGAGAGCGACTTAGCAACGCGGGAATTTTTCTCTCGCGACTAGTCACCCGCAGTCGGCTCACCGATCCGTTGAGCGGCTTTTTCATCTTGCGGCGCAGTGTGGCGGAGGAAGTGGCGCCGCGGCTTAATGGCCAGGGGTTCAAGATATTGCTCGATATCTTCGCATCAGCGTCGCGCCCGCTCCGGCACCGGGAGCTGCCCTTCACTTTCCGCCAGCGCCAGAGCGGCGAGAGCAAGCTCGGAGCCCTGGTGAGCCTGGAGTTCGTCCTGCTGCTCGCGGACAAACTGTGCGGCCGGCTGGTGCCCTTCCGCTTCCTCACATTTCTGCTGGTGGGGTTTTCCGGACTGGTCGTTCACCTCGCGCTGCTCGGGCTCTTCTACAAAATTTTGCAACAGCCGTTCTACACCGCGCAGGCTGCCTCCACTTTCATAGCGATGACGAGCAATTTTTTTCTCAACAACCGGCTTACTTATCACGACCGCAGACTTCGCGGGAGGAAGCTTCTCATGGGACTGCTCGTCTTTTACATCGTCTGCGGTTTTGGCGCTTGGGGCAACTTCCAGCTCGCGCAGTTCCTCTATGATCGTAAAATCATGTGGTGGCTGGCGGGGCTCATCGGCGCGGCGGTTTCTTCCGTTTGGAATTACGGAGTCAACAACAGCTTCACTTGGTCGCGAGAAAAGTGAGATCCGGTGAGCTCGGGTTCATGCAGCATGATCGCAGGCTCCTGCCGGAGCGCGTCTGATCCGCCGCAGGCTGGCACGTGCGACGGTGGCGAGCGAAATCAAGAAATAGACAGGATCCACCAGGTAATCCCAGTAGTTGTCCGATTCCAGCAGCCCCAGATGATACGCAACGATGGCAGAGAGCAGCACCAGTCCAAACCGGTTGCCCAGCCACAACAGCAGAGCGGTGAGCGCTCCAGTGATGACAAACAGCGCGCTGAAATTCCAGCCGAGCGAATAGGGATCAATGGAACCCAGTCCCAGCGCCATCGGGAAAAGAATGCAGCCGGCCACCGCACCGAACCAGAGCGCAGTGCGCATTCCGTTTTTATCGAGCAAATCCGCGTTGAACACCCGTCGGGCGATAACAGAGGCGATCAATGCCAGCAGTGGCATGCTGAAATTAGCGCATACGCCCGTGAACCATCGGCCCAGGGGAAGTCCGCCAACCGGAATCACCATGATGCCGACGGCGAGCGCGGCCATGATGGGAAACCAGCGGCGTTGTCGCACCGCCATTTCGCGGCGGTAAGGCACGCAGTAGAACACCAGCAAAAGAATTGCCGCAGGCCAGACGAAGGAGAAAAGGAAGGGGAGAATCTCGGTTCTCATGGTTTTGACGAAGATATCTGTGCGCTCAGCCAGGCTGGGCTGAACGCGATGTGTTTAATTTTCTTGCGTTGCCAGGTGTAAACGAGATGCACCCGGCCATCGGTGGTTTGCAGCAGGTAGGGATAGGAGAATTCGCCGCCGGGTTCATTTTCCACCGTGGCCGCACGAGTCCAGGAATTTCCATTGTCGCTGGAGATGGCGAGGCTCAGATTATCGCGTCGATTTTTTGAATCGTTGTAAGCCATGAGCAGCCGGCCGTCGAAAAGACGCAGGGCGTCGAGGCCTGCATCCGGATTTGGCAGACCGGTGGATTGCGGCGCCGACCAGTTCCGTCCCGCATCCGTAGTGCGCGAGAGCTTGATCACGCTCGATCCGTCCGCCTGGCGGCATAAAGCCAGGGCTTCATCAGTTTTGATGGGAACCAGTGCCTGCTGGAAGGCGGTCTTCCCGCCGAAGATGCGCGTCTTGGTCGCTGTCACACCACCCGGCGTCTGGCGCAGCCAGAGCATCTCGGGGAATTTCCCCAGGATTTCGTGATAGATGGGCAGGGCCCAAGTGCCGTCAGCGATTGCGGCGGGCTTGTTCTTCACCAGCTCGCTGATGTTAAACCATGGGCTCAGAGTCAGTCGCTGGCTCCGCGTCCAGGTGCGGCCTTCATCAAAAGAACGTTTCAGATTCAACGAACTGCCCGACCAGCCGCCGACGGCCACCGTCACATAGACCATCCAGAGGCTATTCTGCGCATCAGCGAAGACCACGGCGTTTCCCACCTTCCTAACGTAACGCTGCAATTCCGCCGCCGCCGATTCGCGCGTCACGACCGCCTGGGGCGCCGACCACTGACCGGCATTGTCTTTAGAGCGGATGGAAAAATAAAGCGCAACATCCTTATGGCCTTCGCGAGTGCCGCCATACCAGACGCCGCCCAGTCTGCCGCCCGGCATTTCGCAGATCGATGCCACATGCACGCTTTTTGTTGCCCCGGATGCTTCGATCAGTTCTGTCTGGAAGTCTTGCACGTCGCCAGCGGCTTCTGGAGTCGCAGCTTCGCGAATCACAAACGCCGGGCTGGGCGGCGGATTATTTTTTGCGCGCCAGAGCGGGATCAGATTCAGACCGACGGCGCTGACGACGAGTATTACTCGCAGGCTCGTTTGTTTGAGGGTAAGCATCGTTGGAGTTCGTGGGGTGCGCAGGTTTGATCTTCAAGGGAGCCCAGATGGATTTGCCTGGGCCAGGGCGGGGATCAGATTGCGGTCTGGCGATATAAGCGAAGGCATTCTGGCCCAGGCCAAGGGAAAATATTTGCGACCGAGCGTGGCCCATAGTTTTTCCATTCCCCACACCACCAGCGCCCCGGTGGTCGCTCCGATGAGCGCGCCTGCCAGCACGTCCCCCGGGTAGTGCACGCCGCCATAGATGCGTCCGAAGCCCACCACCAGCGCCAGCGGAAGCATGAGCCACAGGCTGCGCCGCCAGAAGATGAAGGCCACCGCCACGCCCGCGAACCAATTCGCCGTGTGAGACGAGGGCATGCTGACGTGGTGCTTGTTGGCTTTCACCAGACGATGCGTGTCTGAGATGACCACGTAGGGCCGCGGCCGGGCCACGGCCGCCTTGAGATTGCGGCAGATGATCCCGTCTGTCACCGCCACACTCATCGCCAGCAACAGGATGAAAATGCGACCGCGCAGTCCGCCCTTGATGAGGAGAAACACCACAAGTGGCGCCGCCAGCCAGAGATTTTTTTTTGATTCGAAAAATGGAATCACGAAATCCAGCCATGCAGTCTGCAGCGTCAGGTTGATGAACCGGAAGAGGTCGGTGTCGAGTTGGAGAAGCCAGTCCATTGAATTTGCAGGGCGTCATGGTGGCATGGCCCGTTGGAAATGCCAGCGGGCAAAATCATGCATTGCACCGCTGCGGAAAACTGAACTCCGATGGTGAGAGTGAAGCCCTGCTACACAATCCCGGATGCGTCGGAGCTGGGAAAACGTGATAGCGAAAAGACTGACGCGTTCCACAATGAGCAACAAAAGTTATGCGAATCAGATGAAAATGTCGCATATAAAGCCGATCTGACTAAACACGCGGGTTTGTCGGTGATCCAACTGTTCGCCCAACTGCATAGTCATCGACCCGTTGACGGAACAGGGGAACACGATCTATTCCCGATGTGCTTGCCGTTCTCGACACCAACATCCTCGCATCTGGCCTTCGCTCCGCTCTTGGTGCATCGAACCTGCTCCTTCAGCGCGCAGCCCTGGGCCACTTCGGGGTGGCGGTCTCGACTTCACTGGCTCTGGAGTATGCCGATGTCCTTTCACGTCCCGGCCTGTTGCCCGGTTACACGCCACAGGCCGTGTCGGCCTTTTTGGATTCATTTTGTGCGGTTGCTCGTGAGGCGTTTATCTATTTTCGTTGGCGACCTTTCCTGCCAGACGCGAAAGACGATTTGGTCTTTGAATGCGCTCTGGCAGCAGGTGCCACGCACATCGTGACCCACAACATTCGTGATTTCCGGGGCGTTGACTCGCTCGGTATTTCTGCGGTGACACCCGCTCAGTTCTTGTCTATACTGCCGCCACCATGAGCACGCTTACCATTTCCATCCCCGACTCCGTCCGCCGACGAGTTGAGTCTCTGGCGCAAGAAGACGGAGTTCCAGTGGACGCTTTTGTTTCTACGGTTCTTTCTCAAAGAGTTGCCGTTGCTGAGGCGGATTCTTATGTCCGCAATCGGGCATTGCGGGGCAGTGCCGCTCAGATGCTTGAGATTCTGCGTTCCGCCCCCCCGGTTGAGCCGGATGAGAACGACCGTCTGCCATCCACGAACTAGGAAAGAATACTCGTATGAACTGCGTCAGATTTTCGCTTCTCGCGCTAGTTGCATATCTGTTTGGGACATTGGCATGCTATTCCGTTGAGCTTTCTACTCTGACTGAAGCGGCTGGCACCGTTCACTTCTATGATTCCGTGATATCCGCGAAGCCACCTTGGCCTCATCGGCTTCAACCCGAGGATCGGGAACAAATTCAACAGGCAGAAAAACTCTTGCTGGCACATCGGACAGAACTGATGAAAGCCGTGGAGAAGAAGGAGAATGACTGGAATATTCTTGCCTACGGCCTGAGGAGATCCAAGGATCCTGAAATTACAGCATTTTTCATTCGATTGGTTCAGCAGAATCTTTACGTCAAGGACGCCAATGGCAATCGGATGAAGTTTGGCTTTGGATCCTCACATGGCTGTGAAGAAATAACTAATGAATTAGGCTCAGGCCTGGCGATTCATCTTGGGGAGATCGGTGGTAAGCGTGCAGTCACAGCATTAAAGGAGGCAGTTGAGCAGGGAGACTCCGCTGTTCGGGACGGTGCCTATCGTGCACTCTATAAGCTTGGTGAATACTCATTCGAAGAAATTCTCAGCATGCTCGGGGCGATCTCTTTCGATGAGAAGTTTGGAATGAACGTGACCAACTCGGTTGGCCTCTCGCCAAATACAGTGATGGCAATTATCGAAGACGTAGAAGCACTCGACTACAAGTGCGCCAATAAACTTTTTGATCGAATCATCGAAAAGTTTCCAGCCGGGAGTGATCAGGTTGCCCGTGCCCATTTCTCGAAGATCCTGAGCTATCGTCAGCATGAGCAATTCGATCTCGCGTTGAGGCAATGCGAGGTTGCGTTACAAAAGGGCAAGCTCAGGGACTATGCAGTGAGAATCTCTGAGATTAGAAGCGACATTATCAAGGGTGCACAACAAAGCAGCGCCAACCATCCTGCGAAGGCTCCGGAATCGAAGTCGGAGGGTAAATAGGAACCTGATCTTGAATCGGAGGGCCGCACCCAGTTGCACAGCCGTCCTCACCTGTGTTCAGTTGGATGGGTATTCTGCCTGTCTGGGCTTTGGGCAGAATGCCCGATGCACCGGTCACAGGCATCCATGCTACTTGAATAGACCGCTGTCGCTGTTTGCAGATCGGACAAGTTCAGGCAAATTGACAGCGGCCATGCAACTCGTGCTCAATGCCGACACTTACGACGTCGTGATCCGTGGGATCGTGCCGGAAGCGCGGCGCTTTCTGTGGATATTCACGGCGGATCTGAAGGATTTGTTCACGGAACATGAGGGCGGGCGCTTCGTGCCCTTTCTGCAAACGTTGGCGGACAAGCTGCGCGAGGGAGTGGAAATTCGTCTGGTGCACGCCAAGGAACCGGGGCCACGCTTCCGCGAGGACTTCGACAAGTTTCCCGAATTCATCCAGAGCGACGCCTTCGAGCGCATCCTCTGCCCGCGGATGCACATGAAAATCGTGATCGCGGACGGTCGGAAAGCTTACGTCGGCTCGGCGAATCTCACCGGTGCCGGCATGGGCGCGAAATCAGAAACCCGGCGAAATTTTGAAGCTGGATTTGTCACTGAAGACGAGGATCATCTGCGCGGCCTGATGGCGTTCGCCGACCA
>JANNQW010000218.1:0-2702 GCA_031400955.1 Verrucomicrobiota bacterium | reverse complement strand
TCACCCGCAAGGAGCAGCGGCTTGAAGAGGCCCAATATGAAAAATACGAGGCGCTCTGCCGGCGGCTCCGGCTGAAACCTACGGATCATGTTCTGGAAATCGGCTGCGGCTGGGGCGGCTTCAGTGAGCACGCCGCCAAGCATCACGGCTGCCGGGTCACCGCCGTCACCATCTCGCGCGAGCAATACGATTACACCACCGCGCGCATCGAGCGCGCCGGTTTGTCCGGCCTGGTGGAAATCAGGATACAGGACTACCGCCATCTCACGGGTCAATTCGACAAGATCGCGTCCATTGAAATGCTCGAAGCCGTGGGTGATAAATATCTGGAGACATTCTTCGCGAAATGCCACCAACTCCTGAAGAAGGACGGATTGCTCGCCATGCAGTTTATCACCGTGCCCGACTCCCGCTACGAGAGCTTGCGCAAGGGTGTGGACTGGATTCAAAAACACATATTTCCCGGCTCTCTCCTGCTGAGCATGGCCCGCGTCGGAAGCGCCATGAACCGCACGGGAGAATGGTGCCTGCATGAATTGGAGGATCTCGGCGCGGACTACGCGAGGACGCTGGGCCTCTGGTGTGAGCGCTTCAACGCCCGGCTCGGCGATGTCAGAGCGATCGGCTTCGACGACCGCTTCATCCGTAAATGGAACTACTACCTGCAATATTGCGAGGCCGCTTTCGCCGTGCATCACATCAGCGTCGTGCAAGCCTGCTGGACGCGACCCGGGAATGAATCGCTCCAAGCCCGTTAAACGGAGCGGCTCACCATGATCCGGTTTCTCAAAATCTTTTTTGCCATCGTGCTCGTCTCGATGCTCTGGGTCACGAGCTGGGCCAGCTTCGAGTGCGCGCTTTGGAAAACACCGCGCGCGGTGGCAACGCATCCATGGTTCATTGCCACCATGTTCGACACCTACTGGGGCTTCCTCACTTTCTACTGCTGGGTGTTTTATAAAGAAACATCCTGGTCGAAGCGCATCAGTTGGCTGCTGGCGATCCTGCTCCTCGGGAACATCGCGATGTCAGTCTATGTCTTGAACAAACTCTTCCGTCTGCCAGATGGAGCCACGGCGGGCGACCTGCTGACGGCCCGAGCATAACCTTATGATCGCGATCTGGCAGAACATCGCGCTGGGTGCGCTCGCCGCCTTCGTGCTCTTTAGTGGGACCTGGCTGCTGAGCCGCCGCGTGAACAACTACAGCCTGGTCGATGTCACGTGGTCGTATGCGCTTATTTCTTTACTGGCCATCTACGCCACCGGCACGTCTGGCGACCCATCGCGCAAGCTCATTATCGGCGTCATGGGCGCAACCTGGGCGCTGCGTCTCGGCACATACATCCTGCTGCGTGTCTGGGCCCATCATCCGAAGGAGGATGTGCGCTACGCAGTCATGCGGGAAAAATGGCGCGCCCGGCCGGATTTGAAGTTCTTCCTCTTCTTTCAGGCCCAGGCCATCCTCATCGTATTGCTATCGCTGCCGCACTTGCTGGCAATGAATAATCCTGCACCTGGCCTGAGGTTGATCGAATGGATCGGCAGCATTGTCTGGCTGACCGGTATCATCGGCGAGAGTCTGGCCGACTGGCAGATGAAGCGCTTCAAAGCTGATGCCTCGAACCATGGAAAAGTCTGCCAAGTCGGTTTGTGGAGCTGGTCGCGACATCCCAACTACTTCTTTGAATCCCTGATCTGGTGGGGCTTCTGGCTCTTCGCCTGTGGATCGCCCTGGGGCTGGATCACGATTTATGCGCCGCTGCTGCTGATTCTCTATTTCCTGCTGCGCGTCACCGGCATCCCGCTCACGGAAAAGTGCGCCGTGCAAAGCAAGGGTGTCGCCTATCGGGAATACCAACGGACCACCAGCGCCTTCGTCCCCTGGTTCCCGAAAAATAATTCATGAGCCTCATCGATTCTCTTCTAGAAAAGAACCTGCTGCCGGACGCACTGATCCGTTTCGGCATCCGGCAGCGCCTCGCCGCGCTGCTGCGCGATAAACGATCAGCAGACATCGAATCCCGGCAGGCCGCACTCAACGAGCACATCGAAGGCTTGAAGCGCAGTCCAGTCGCCATCGAGACCGATGCAGCCAACGAACAGCACTACGAGGTGCCCACGAAATTCTTCCAGCTCTGCCTGGGCAAACATCTCAAATACAGTTCCGGCTGGTGGGATGATCATACGAATTCGCTCAATGATGCGGAAGCAGCCATGCTCGCGCTCACCTGCCAGCGCGCCGAATTGCAAGATGGCCAGCGCATCCTAGAACTCGGCTGCGGCTGGGGCTCGCTCTCGCTCTGGATGGCTGCGCACCATCCCAAGGCCCAGATCACCAGCGTCTCCAACTCCCGGACGCAGAAGGAGTTCATCGATGGCGAAGCGGCCAAACGCGGGTTAAAGAACCTCACCGTGCGCACCGCCAACATGAACCATTACGAAGGCGAAGGCCCGGAAGTTTTTGACCGGGTGGTGAGCGTGGAAATGTTCGAGCACATGAAGAACTATTGTGAGCTGCTGCATCGGGTCTCGTCGTGGCTGAAGCCGGACGGAAAACTCTTCGTGCACATCTTCACGCATCGCGACATCGCTTATCACTTCGAGGCCAAGAACGAGAATGAATGGCTGGCCCGGCATTTCTTCGCAGGCGGCCAGATGCCATCGCACGATCTGCTGCTGCATTTTCAAAATGACCTGCGC
>JANNQW010000217.1:0-14580 GCA_031400955.1 Verrucomicrobiota bacterium | reverse complement strand
TCGAAAACAACCGTTTCGCAGACTAACAGTCCCGTCCTGGCTAAGGACTACGTGTTGTTAATTTTTGCGATCACAATCTTCGTAAGTGCGTTCTTGTTGTTTCAGGTTCAGCCCCTCATCAGCAAGTTCATTCTGCCGTGGTTCGGTGGAAGTCCCGGTGTGTGGACGACGTGCATGTTGTTTTTTCAGGCGGTGCTGTTCGGTGGTTACAGCTACGCGTATCTGCTGTCACGGATGCGACCCCGGACGCAAGTCTGGGTGCATGGCTCGGCGCTGCTGCTCGCGATTTATTTTCTTCCCATCTCGCCTGATGCAATCTGGAAACCAACGGGCAATGAAGAACCCGTCGGACGCATCTTGCTGCTCTTGCTGTGTTCGGTGGGCTTGCCGTATCTCGTGCTCTCGGCTACCAGTCCGCTGGTGCAAGTCTGGTTCATGCATTGTTATCCGAAGCGCAGTCCGTGGCGTTTGTATTCCCTCTCGAACATCGGATCACTCACCGCGCTGCTGAGCTATCCCGTGCTCATCGAAACGCGTTGGGATGTTGTGACTCAGACGTACATCTGGTCGGGTGCGTTTGTGATTTTCGCCTTGCTCATGGGGGCTTGCGCCTTCGCCAGCCGGGCTCGGGGAAATGAAATCACGCCGGAAGGCGATCTCCATCCTCAGGCTTTGATTCATGATGGGAAACCGGTCTGGCTCAAGCGGGTGCTCTGGGTGCTGCTGCCTGGATTTGCCTCGATGCTGCTGCTCGCGACGACCAATCACGTCTGTCTGGATGTGGCGGTGATTCCATTTCTCTGGGTGGTGCCGCTCAGTTTGTATCTTATTTCCTTCATCATCTGTTTCGATCACCCGCGCTGGTATCGGCGCGCCGCCTGGGCCCTGCCCGCGATGGCGCTGCTTTTTGTCGTATCCGGTTTGTTTGAACTGCCATGGCCGAACGACTGGAGTGCGGGGTTCATAGCGGAACTCATCTTGTTGTTCGGAGCCATGTTCCTCGTCTGCATGGTCTGTCACGGTGAACTCGCGGATCTGAAGCCGGGGACGAAATATCTCACGGAGTATTATCTGTTGATGTCGGCGGGAGGTGCGCTGGGCGGATTGTTTGTCAGCATCCTGGCGCCCATGTTGTTCAAGACATTTTTCGAATGGTCGCTGGCGCTTCTCATCGGTTTCGTGCTGGTCTCGTGGATCGCGTATCGCGGTCTGTTCAGCAAATGGCAGGGTGGGAAAGCGTGGATCGCCCGCGCCTCTTGGCTGGTGCTCACATCTTCCGGGTTGTGGTTCATGACCCAGTGGGAATGCACCTTTGAAAATCGACTGGAGCGTCGGCGTGATTTCTACGGGGTGCTGTCGGTGTCAGAAGATATGAATGACAAATCCCTGGAGGCGTTCCGCAAGTTCATCAGCGGAGGAACCACACATGGACTCCAGAGCCTGCTGCCAGAGCGACGAGGCGAACCGCTGACCTACTACGGGCATCATACCGGCATCGGTTTAGCTTTGGATTACATCAAGGAAAATTCCGGCGCGCGAGTTGGCGTCATCGGCATGGGCGCGGGGACTGTCGCTTGTTATGGCGAAGCGGGACAAACCTATCGCTTCTATGAGATCAATCCCAATGCGGTGGATCTCGCGCTGCGCTGGTTCAAGTTTATTCCCGACATGCAGGCCCGCGGCGCGAAGTATGAACTTGCGCTCGGCGATGCCCGGCTGACGCTGGAGCACGAGGCTGACCAATATTTTGACGTGATGCTGATCGATGCTTTCAGCGGCGATTCAGTGCCGGTGCATTTGCTCACACGTGAAGCCTTTGCGTTGTTTGATCGGCATCTGAAGCCCAATGGGATTATCGCGGTTCACATCACCAATCATTATCTCAATCTCGCGCCCGTGGTGGAACGCACGGCGAAGGAGTTCGATTTCAGCAGCGTTCGGATCGCGACTTCCAGGGAATCTGGCACTGGTCATTATCTTACGGACTACATCCTCTTGACGCGCAACCAGGACTTCATCAGCACCCATCCGGCCGTTCTGCCGCCCTATGCCAGGCAGGTGTATATTCCCTTGTGGACTGATCACCGGCATAATCTGTTTCAGATTATGCATAAGCGCTGAGTTGCGAATATCAGATCGATTACGGCGTGCCGGTGAAGTCGCGCAACCCTTCGCTGATCGTCGCATCATTAAGTCCGAAGGCCCAGGCCGCGCCTGCGGCGGCGAGCACGTTCTCAATATGAAAAGTAAAATGACCCGTCAACGGAATCGAGACATCAGCCAGGGAACAGAGCGCTCGCTCCATGTTACCTTCGGCAAGACGGATGCCCCCATCGCGAACCAGAACTGCGCGACCACCTTGAGCACGATGCGCCATCATGATTTCATTGGCCGGATCGCGGCTGAAGAAAATTACTCCGCCCCGACAATGTTCCGCCATCAGCGCGACGTGCTTGTCATCGGCATTCAAAATGGCTGTCCCGCCCGGCAGCACGATGTCCACCATGCAACGGTTTACTTTGGCCATCTGCTCAAGGGTGTCGACATAAGCGAGGCCAAGATCATCCGTGCCCACGTTGAGCACCACTCCGATCTGGCAGCGGTCAAAGCCCATGCCTTCGGTGAGAATATTTTCCGCGCTGGATTCGCAGATGGCGATTTCCGTCCAGGGATGGAGCAGCACACCTTGCGCGCCGCCGATGCGGTCGCCACTAGCAGACTCCGCGCTGCGCTTGCCTAGTTGCAGTCCATCGCTGGAACTCACTGCGAGATATTTTTTTGTGGTGCGCAACAAATGCGTGATGAGCCGCACGGTGGTGGTTTTGCCGCGGGTGCCGGTGACACCGATCAGCGGGATGCGTCCGATCTCGCCAGCAGGAAACATCATGTCGATGATGGCTTCGCCGACGGGCCGGCCTTGGCCGACTGCGGGATTCAAATGAATGTGGAGACCGGGAGCTGAATCGATTTCCACGACTGCGCCGCCCTGTTCTTCGAGCGTTCGGCTGATGTCGCGGCACACAACATCGACGCCGCAGATGTCGAGTCCCGCCATCTTGGTGGCGACCACCACATGCTCGCTGATGCTCGGATGCACTTCGTCGGTCACGTCGACCGAAGGATTCGCGAAGCGCGATACCAGCACGCGTTCGCCTTCATGCGGAACGGTCGTGATGTCGTGACCCTGCACGCGGAGGTCGGTCATCAGAGTTGGGTCCCAGTCGACGGTATCAATTTTCGCCCAGGCTGTGGAGTTATGCGAGCTGCGGCGCGGATCCGTGTTCAACTGCGATTCGATCAACTCCTGCACCGTCTGTTTTCCGTCGCCGATGATGATGGCTGGTTCGCCACGATTGGCGGCGACCATTTTATTACCGACCACCAGCAGCCGGTGATCCACGCCGGGAATGAATCGTTCCACGATCACGCCGTCTCCATGCTTTGCCGCATGGGGAAAAATTTCTTCGATTTGCTCGCGGGTTTTAATGTCTATGAACACGCCACGGCCATGATTGGCATCGCGTGGTTTCACCACCACTGGCAGGCCGAACTCTTCCGCCGCTTCCCAGGCATCAGCGGCATCGGTCACGATGCGGCCCTTTGGCATCGGCACGCCGGCCAGGCTCAACATCGAGCGAGTTAAGTCTTTGTCTTGGGCGATGTAGTCCGCGATGGCACCCGTTCGGTCGGTTTCAGTAGCCCAGATGCGGCGCTGCTTCACACCGTGGCCGAACTGAATCAAACTGCGTCCCGCTTGCAGACGCCGCCAGGGGATGCCGCGTTCCCTGGCTGCGTTCACGATTGACTGCGTGCTCGGCCCCAGCGCATTGCTGTCCATGATGTTCCGCAGTCGCTCGATCTCCGCCTCGACATTGAAAGACTCTCCAGCATAAGCCGCGAGCAGCAGTTCCCGTGCGCTCCGCAGGCAGGCCTCGGCCACCGCTTCGTCCATGTAGCGCACGATCACTTTGTAGAGTCCGTCCACACAGGTGTGTCTCGCCTTGCCATAGCCCAAGCGATGTCCTGCTTGCGACTGAAGCTCCAGGGTGACGTGTTCCAGGATGTGCGCCGGATAAGTGCCACGGTGCAGCCGCTTGAAAAAGCCGCCGTGCTCGCCCTCGCTACACCGGTGCTCGATCATCCCCGGCAGCCATGATTTGATGCGGTCATTGAAGCCGGGCAGTTCCTCGGACGAGACGTCGTTCAAGCTGCCGAGATCCACCCAGGCCTCCAGCACCGGGTAATTCGCCCAGATGTTTGGGCCGCGTAGGATGTGGATTTCACGGATGTCGAGATCGGGCATGAACGAGCCGCATGATAAGGTCAGAATGCGGCGCTGTGCAAGCATGCGATCCTCACTTTGGAGGAGGCGTAAATGCTGCGGCCACCCCGGAGAAAGGCTTAATCTTCCGGCTGCTCGGGTGGCTTGGCCTGTTTGCCGAACTTGCTGGCCTTTTTTTTCTTTGCGCCCGGTGCCTTCGGTTCCCGTGGTGGGAACTCCCAGCTGAGCAGGCGTTTCTCACCCGGCTTGCAGGCGAGGAATGCTTTGAAGGGACGGCCCTTCTTCGAGATCATGCCTTCGATGAGACCGGTTTTGCCTTCGACGAAAAACTTGCGCGCGTTCTCCTCGGTGATTTCCTTTTTGCATAGCTCGCGTGGAATGCGTGCGTTGCATTTCTTGTTGTCGGTGATCGCGGTCTTGCAGGCGTAAGCGTTGGGCAGAATGTAAATGTTCTCGGTGAGCTTCTGTTTCGCGCAGACGGGGCACTCGCAGAGAATCTGCATTTCATTCCAATCCACGTCGTCACTCTGGCCTTTCTCAAAGACGAAATTTACCTTTTTGTCATCTTTGATTTCGATGGCCGCTTTGAACTCCTTGCCGATGCGGCTGCGGAATCCTTCCATCATCCCGAGGAATCTCTTCTCGATGAGCTCGCGGGATTCATCCTCAGACATGGTGCGTCCGGCGATGATCTTGTAAACGCGCAGTTTGCAGTCGGGTGTTTTGCAATTGTAGAAAACTTCTGTCTGCTTGAACGCGGTCGCGCCGCAGAAGGGACACTTGGCTTTGAAGTCGGGCAGAACAGCTTCCTTGAGTTTCTTGACGTAGTCTTTGCTTTTTTCCACGATGTCCGCCGCGAGATTGCGGATGTCGCGCATGAATGTCGGACGGTCGAGTTTGCGCTGCTCCATGAGCCGCAACTTTTGTTCCCACTGGCCGGTGAGCTCGGGTGAGCGCAGTGTCTCCACGCCGAGAGTCGCCAACTGGTCGACCAGCGCCAAGCCTTTCGCGGTGACAAACATTTCGCGCCCCTGGCGTTCGATGTATTGGTCGTAGATCAAGCCTTCAATGATTGAAGCTCGTGTGGCCGGCGTGCCGAGCCCGCGTTCCCTCATGGCCTCGGCGAGTTCCTCGTCGTCCACTAATTTTCCCGCGCCTTCCATGGTGGAAAGCAAGGTGGCTTCATTGTAACGCGGCGGCGGCTTGGTCTGCTGCTCGCGTGACTCGATCTGTTCGGTTCTGGCCTTTTCACCAGGCGACGCTGGGACTAGAACTTTTCCTGTTTCATCTTCGCCCTGCTCTTCGGCGGCTTTTTTGCCGTAGACCGCGAGCCAGCCGGGTTCGCGGAGAACTTTGCCGTCGGATTTGAAGGCATCGTTGCCGATGCGGGTGATACGAGCGGTGACATCGAACTCGGCTGCGGGGAAGAAGACCGAAAGGAAACGGCGCGTCACCATATCGAAGATTTTGGACTCAGCCTCGCCCATGCCTGCGGGTGGAGTCTGGCCGGTGGGGATGATGGCGAAGTGATCGCTGACTTTTTTGCCGTCAAAGATGCGGCGGTTCGGGCGCACCCAGTCCTGTTTGATGATCTTGGCGCAATGCGCAGGCAGATCCGACGGGAAGCCGCCGCTCTTGGCCGGCGAAAGCTGGGAGAAACCTTTGATCGTGGATTTCACGGTGCCGATGTAATCTTCCGGAAGATAGCGGGAGTCAGTTCGCGGATAGGTGAGCACTTTGAACTTTTCGTAAAGCGCCTGGGCGATTTGCAAAGTGCGGCGCGCGCTGAATCCGAAGCGGCCGTTGGCCTCGCGTTGCAGGCTGGTGAGATCATAGAGAAGAGGCGCGATCTGCTTCGTCGGTTTCGTCGTCTCCTCAATGACGCCGTCTTTTCCCTGGCAACGCGCGACGATCACTTCCGCGAGTTCGCGCTTCCAGAGGCGTTCGGCTTTCTTGTGCTCGTCGATCTCGTCCTTCTTGAACGATTCATCAAACCAGCGTCCGGCGTAGAGGCCGGCTTTCACTCCGAACTCGGCATGTACTTCAAAATAGGTCCGGGGCACGAACTCTCCGATTTCGCGTTCGCGATTGGCCAGAATGGTCAGCGTCGGCGTCTGCACCCGGCCCACGGGTGTGAGGCGGAAGCCGCCGTGGCGCGAGTTGAGCGCGGTGAGGGCGCGGGTGGAATTGATACCGACGATCCAGTCGCTTTCGCTGCGGCAGCGGGCGGCGGCAGCCAGAGGCTGCATCTCCTCGTCGCTGCGCATGTGGCTGAAGGCTTCGAGGATGGCGTTGTTGGTCATCGACTGCATCCACATGCGGCTGATGGGTTTCTTGGTGCTGGTGGCTTCGATGATGTTGCGGAAGATAAGTTCGCCCTCACGGCCCGCATCGCAGGCATTGATGATGTCGCCGACATCCTTGCGCTTGATGAGCCTGGCCACGAGACGGTAGCGATCCGCAGATTTGTCGATCGGCTTGAGTTCGAATTTCTCCGGCAAAATGGGCAGGGTGGTGAAGCCCCAGCCGATTTTCTTGCCGTCCTTCATGGGCATTTCCTGTTCGAGGAGATGGCCGACCGCGGAGGTAATGACGTGGGTCTCGTTCTCAAAAAAATCGCCTTCCTTGTGAAAGGCGGACAGGCCGGGAGCCTTCGACAATGCTTTCGCAAGGTCGGTCATGACGGAAGGTTTCTCGGCGATGATGAGGGATTTGGGCATGGCAGGGGAAGCAAGTATGCTAACCGCAGTGTCAAGCCGAGCGGTTAATTGATCACGATTTAAGCCTGTTTACGCGCTGCGTTATCAAACATCTTTCGCTGGTTTGACAATCATCCATGGGTGCATAAACTCCCCTCCCGCGCGCTAGTGCGGACGACGGCAGGGTAGCTCAGAGGTAGAGCAGGGGACTCATAAGCCCTTGGTCGGGAGTTCAATTCTCCCCTCTGCCACGTTTTACGGCTGACGGTCAAAGCGGTGCACGCGGCCGAAGAGACTGTATTCCGAAACGAAGACATCGCCGCGATCGTCGCAGGCCACGCCATGCGGTGCGGTGACAACGCCAGTGCGCCACTTGGCCGGCTCGGTTTTGTTGGTGCCCACTTCGTCGGCGTGATCGTTCGCGCCGAATTGTGTGGCGATCTTGCCTTCCTTGTCCAGCATGGTGATGCGGCCTTTGATCTCGCCGATGATGGCGGTATCGCCGTGAATGGCCACGGCTGCGGGCATCATGAGGTCTTTTGCGACCACGCCGAGGAATTCGCCTTCGAGCGACATGTGAACCACGCGACCGTTGGCGCGGTCGCAGCCGATGACACGCGCTGGCGTGAACCGGGTGTCGATGGCGATCTTGTGCAGAGTCTTGAAAGAGTATGGCTCCTTCTTGCCGCCGAATGACTTGATGTATTTGCCGGTCTTGTCGAAGCGATGCACGTAGTCGCTCGCGTAACCGTCCGTGACATAGAGATCGCCATTGGGTGCGACATCCATTCCGGTCAATCGCACCACCGTCTTGCCATCTTTGCCCTTGTTCTTGAATTCGTCCGGAATCGCAGTCGAAGGAATGTTCAGCAGCACTTTTCCATCGAGTGTCAGCTTAAAAATATTCCCCGAGACGAGGCCTGCGCCGTAGATGAACTCGCCGTCCGCTTCTTTGTGAATGACGAAGCCGTGGAAATCACTGGGTGCATCGGGCACGTTGCGGAGGTATTTGCCATCGGCAGAAAATACCTGTAATCCCGCCTTGGGATCCATGATGCTGACATACACTTCGCCTTTTGAACTGACGGCAACGTCGCCGTGCTGATTGCCGAGTTGAGTGCGCCCTTCCGGTAGTTTCACCCAATCCGGCGCGCCCTTGTATTCCATGGCGGCAGCGCCGATGAGCAGGGTTGTCAGTGAGAGCGAGGTAAAAATCGTCTTATGAGAAGTCTTCATGATTGCTTCTTAGCCAGCAAGCGGTCGAAGTCCAGAGGGAACCAGATGTTGGACAGCGGTGACAAGTCTTCAACTGATCAGTAAGAATAGATGGATGAGCTTGCGAAATGACTCTGTCTCGCTATGCAAAGCCGCGTGCCTGACGCTCTCCATCGCTTCTTCCTTCCGGGCTCCTGCTATCTTGCGGCGGTTTTCGCAGTCTGCGTTCTCTCCTCATGTGAAACATCGGGGTCAAAAGTGGACGCGACGCTTTGGGAGCCCGCCAGCAAAGTAAAGCGCCGCGAGGTCATTGCGATCGCCAACGTTTATGTGCAGCATCGCTGGACGCCGACGCAGGCAAATATTTTTCACGGCATGGACGAGAATGGCATACGAGTTGATACGCCGGACACCAGCCATAATCCCGGCGGTGGCGTAGCGGGCTGGTGGCAGCCTGACCAGATCAACACGGGGCTGCCATATAAATGGGGCGGCTTTGACACACCGGATCAATTTGATTCTGCAATCAAGCGAGGATTAGCCGCTGGTGACAGCTATACCCAGGAGAAGCGAGTTCTGAACAACGATGCGATCAGTGCGTTCGCCGCGGGGATTGACTGTTCCGGTTTCGTCTCTCGTTGCTGGCGTTTGGCGGCTCCCTTTTCGACTTATGAAATCGCAATGATTTGTGATCCACTGGCCAGTTTCGACGAACTTAAACCGGGTGATGTCGTGAACAAGGAAAGCGAGCACATCTGTCTCTTCGCGGGCTTTGCGAAAAACGATCCCGATAATCTCATCGTCTATGATGTAGGCTGCCCGCCGCACTGGAAGGCGGTGATGCACCTTACGCCCGTGGCATGGCTGCGGGAGCACGGCTATAAACCGTGGCGTTATCGCGGCATCGTGGATTGATCCGAGCAATTCGCGCTGGTGCCAGGGGTCTTCTGACATTATACACTGCTAATGGAGTCGCCATTGCACGTTGAGTTGAAGACGCTGCGGTTGAGCGAGCCGTTCCGCATCGCGCACGGAACGTCGGACGAGCGCTCAGTGTTGCGCTTGCGCTGCGGCGATGCCGTGGGTGAAGCGCCCTTCGTGCCCTATTATAAGGAGAACCCTGATGATACGTTGCGCTGGATTCAGAGTCTTGCCTGGCGGGGCGGGGCTGTTCCCGCCGAGGGCCCGCGCGCGGGTCGGCTCGCACTGGACTTGCTGTGGCACGATCTCATCGGCCGGCAACGCGGCATGACATTGGCAGAACTTTGGCGGCTCGAAAAAAATCAACTTCCACCTGGTTGCCGATCATGCAGCATTCCGGAGGATCTCGATGCCTTTGAGGAAAAAGTAAGCGAGATCAGCCGGCAGTTTCGCGTGCTCAAACTGAAGCTGGGGAGTGGCAATATTGACTTCGATGAAGCGATTGCCGCGCGGGCCCGGGAGGTTGCGCCACAGGCCACGTTGATTGCGGATGCCAATGGCGGATGGAGCGTGGCCGAGGCTGTGCGATTAATCCCATTTCTCGCGCGTTGTGGATTGAAACTCATCGAACAACCCGTGCATCATGAAGGAGGAGTCGAAGCCTGGAAGGAGTTGCGCGCCGCGTTGCCGGTGTGCCCGCTGCCGCTCTACGCCGATGAAAGCGTGCAGCAGGCGGATGACGTCGTTCGCTTGAAGGGACTCGTGGACGGCGTGAATGTGAAGCTGCTCAAAAGCGGCAGTTTTTCGGAGGCGCGGACCATGATTCGTTTCGCGCGTAACCTTGGCATGAAGGTCATGTTGGGCTGCATGATCGAGAGCAGCATTGGTGTGACCGCAGCAGCGCATCTGGCATCGCTCGCGGACTGGATCGATCTGGACGGGCATCTTTATGTTGCGAACGACGACTACGAGGGCATTGCCTACGATGCCAAGGGCGATATGATTCTGACCGGGCGTCCCGGGATTGGAGTGGTGCCCCGATGCTGAACTGATGAAGACGGACTTTCAGATTGATCTGCAGAAATGGCTTCGTGCGCAAATGCCGGAGGCCATGGACTGGCTCCGCCGGATGGTGGGCATCAACAGTTTCACGGCGAATGCGGAGGGCGTGAACTGGCTGGGTGCTCTGACTGCGGAATGTTTTGAGCCGCTGGGATTCAAGCCGGACTTCGTTCCGTCGGAGATTCCGGAGTATGGCCGGCATTTATTTCTGTCGCGCCAGGGTAAGAGCGAAAAACTCGTCGTGCTGGTGACTCATCTGGACACGGTTTTTCCGCCGGAAGAAGAGGCGCGAAATAATTTTCATTGGGAGGAGGCCCCGGCTGAATCGCGCATCTACGGGCCCGGCACCGTGGATATCAAGGGTGGCACGATTTTGATCTGGATGATCCTGGGCGCATTGCAGAAGTTTGCGCCGCATGTCTTTGAAGAAACGAGCTGGCTGATCGCGGCGAATGCCAGCGAAGAAGTGATGGCAAAAGATTTTGCCGCCCGAACCACGGAGCGATGCCCGCGTGGGGCGGAGGCAGTGCTGGTGTTCGAAGGCGGACCACGCAATGGAACGGAATATCACATCGTCACCTCGCGCAAAGGTCGTGCGGAATATCGCATCAGCGCGCATGGTAGCGCAGCGCACGCGGGCAGTTCGCATGATACGGGTGTGAACGCCATCTTGGCGCTCTGCGATGCCGTGAAACAAGCTTCGGCGCTCACGGATTACGCACGTCAACTCACGGTCAATGTCGGCCGCATCCAGGGCGGTACGGTGCTGAACCGCGTGCCGCACGAAGCGCACGCGGAACTGGAGATGCGGGCTTTCGACCCTGCTGTCTTGCGTGAGGCTGGTGCTGCTTTGGAAGCCATTGCAGTGACGACTTCGCAGAAATCCTGTGCGGCGATTGCAGTGGAATGTCTCGGGCGCAGTCCCGCGTGGCCTCAGGATCATCGCACTCTGGAATTATTCGCCCACTGGCATCAGGAAGCTGCTGAACTCGGGCTCGACACGGTGTCCGTGTCGCGCGGCGGATTGAGTGATGCCAATTATCTCTACCATCTCGGTCCCATGCTTGATGGGCTGGGGCCGACCGGCGCGAACGCCCACTGTTCTGAGCGCAGTGCCGATGGCTCGAAAGTGCCGGAGTTTGTCGAGGCTGATTCGTTCGTGCCCAAGGCAGCCATGAATGTGCTGGCGATCACCCGGCTGCTTGGCGGAGCGAAAGTATCGGAGTGACGCGAATTCCCGCTCTCATATGAGATGTGGCTACGCTTATATTTGAAGCGCGCTAATTCGCGCGGCCGAGGTAGGTGCCGTCTTCGGTTTTGACGCTGATCTTGTCGCCATTGTTAATGAAGAGTGGCACCTGAACGATCAGGCCAGTCTCGAGGGTGGCGGCTTTATAAACGTTATTTGCAGAATCACCCCGCACGCCTTCCGGCGCGTCGGTGACTTCGAGCACGATGGCTGGTGGCAGCTCAATGCCGGCAATGCGGTCGTCAGTGAAGACGATGAGATACTTCTGGGCTTCGACGAGGTAGTCTTTCACGGGCCCGACCATGATTTCTGGCAGCACTACATCCTCGTAGGTCGTGGGGTGGATGAAGTGATAGCCGTCACCATCCTTGTAGCTGTAATCGTGCGCGTCCTTGCTGAGATTCACGGAGTCGAGCGACTCATTGGACGTGAGGCGCAGGTTGCTGACCTTGCCGTTGGTGATGCTCTTGATGGACATCTGGACATACGAGGCCATGCGCGGCGGCTTCTTGTGCTCCATCTCGGTGATGATGCAGACGTCGTTGTTGTGGCGGACGGCGTGTCCTTTGCGCAGGTTGATAACTGAAGTGTTGGCCATAAGCGGGCGGAGTGCTAGGCCAGTTTTCTCCGGAGCGCAAGCACGAAGGGGCATGACCCGTCGCGCAATCAGGAAGTTTTTCTTGTTGATGATTGTGCCCCGTGCGTAAGCTCGCGCCATGCGTTTTCTCAATTCTTTCGCTGCTCTCATGATCCTTGTTTCAAACCTTGGCGCCGATGGTGCCTTCTACGGCGACCCGCCGGACGCTCATCATCCGTGGGCCGTTCACGATCTGAACCGCCCGCAACCGGTGCGCGTGGAGCCTGGCACGTTCAGTTCCCAGTCCGAGCCGGGTAAGCCGCCTTCGGATGCCATTGTGCTGTTCGGTGGCACGGAGGCCGATTTGTCAAAATGGCAGACAGTTAAAAATCCGCCGGAAGCGACAAAATGGATCGTGCAGGATGGTGCGCTGCTTTGTGTTCCCAAGTCCGGTTACGTCCGCACGAAGGAGGAATTCGGCGACTGTCAGTTGCATATCGAATGGTCCGCGCCAGCCAAGATCGCGGGCAGCAGCCAGGGACGCGGGAACAGCGGCGTGTTTCTCATGGGCCTGGTCGAGGTGCAGGTGCTCGATAATTATGACAATCCGACCTACGCAGATGGCTTTGCCGGTTCCGTTTATGGAGTGAACCCGCCCATGGCCAACGCCTTGCGCAAGCCCGGTGAGTGGCAGGTCTATGACATCATTTTCCGTCGCCCTTTGTTTAAAGACGGTCAGGAAATTGACCCCGGCGCGCTGACGGTTTTTTGCAATGGCGTTCTCCTGCAAGATCACACACCGCTGGAAGGCATCGGTGGCCACAAGGGTCGCACCAAGCCGCGAGCCTATCCGGAGAAAGGGCCGCTCCAGCTTCAAGACCACGGCAATCCCGTGCGCTATCGCAACATCTGGTATCGACCGCTCCCCGCGCGCGCTGCCGAGGGCGGCACCAATGGTTATCTGACCGAAGAAGCCGCGACTGCGAAGAAAAAAGAAATCGCGAACAACATCCGTCAGGATGCCGCTAAGCTCGAAGGTAAAGCGAAAATGTTCCGCATTATGGAGTCACTCTGCTACGAACCGAACGAAGCCGCGCTCAAGGAATCGACGGACATGGCCATGGCGTTCCTTGCTGACTTGAAGCAGGTCCCGGCCGCGCAGATCGAATCTCGCAAGGGTGATATCCTCGAGTTGAACAATGCCGTGCAATTTCTCGCGAAATACCAGTTCATACCCGGCGACTTTGCCGCGAAGGGCGAGCTTGAGCGCATCATCAAGGAACAGGGCTGGGACAAGAAGAAGTGATTAATTGAGTCCCGCGTAATTGGGCAACAAAAGTGTTGGGGGCTGCCAGCCCCCATGACGCGGGCCAAGGCTGGCCCCGACACCCATTCAGCCGTCTGTCATCTAATTGCGCGAGACTCAATAGCTTTAGGCTCAGTCGGGATTGCTACTTGTATGCCGAGACTGGTTTCGGGACGACTCTGAGCTCTTGGTAATTGAACCCGCTTTCGAGAGGCTGGTAGCTGCCGATGATGTCCACGCTGCGCGTGGGATTGATGGCGGCTTCCATGCCCATGCCCCAGTAGACGGCGTTGATGATCATTCGACGCAGGCCGGCGCTTTCCAGATCATGGCCGCTGCCCATGGTGGAATGGAAGACGCGGGCGCTTTTACCTTCGCTCGTCTGCCAGGTTTTGAACCATGCCACGGGCAGCGGCTCCAGCTTGGTGTTGGGTTCATCGTCGTGCTTGCGGCCCATGAGCGGTTGACCCCATACGAGCGCGGTGCAATCAGCGGGCAGGCTGGTGCCTTTTTTGTAAGTGCGATAGACATCCGAGTTCCCCCAGATGTCACTGACGCCGCTG
This sequence comes from Verrucomicrobiota bacterium, assembly GCA_031400955.1. Lineage (GTDB taxonomy): Bacteria > Verrucomicrobiota > Verrucomicrobiia > Verrucomicrobiales > Verrucomicrobiaceae > VFKE01. The sequence continues at coordinate 706 of JANNQW010000217.1, read as the reverse complement.
AGGATGGGATGATCTTTCTGCTCGGGAACAATATTGCCGCGCGTGGAGTCGGCGTGCCAGTTGCCGTGATGCTTCAGGAACGTTCCACCGAGCACGTCGACGCCCCAGTTGACTTGTTTGCCGTCGATCTTGTAAGGCAGAGGATCGCGAAAGCCGTGGTTGGCGGTGCGCAGAGCGATGAAGGGTTTGCCGGAGTCGATATACTTCACGATGAGTTCGTTCTCGGTTGGCGGCAGTGTGAGCAGTCGGGTGAAAAAGATGACAAGGTCGGCCGACGCGAGGTGTTCGAGGCCTGGGATGTGATGCGGCTTGAATTCGCTCTCTTTTCCCTTTTCGGGAAACACCGGCATCGTCGGGTCCACTTCGCCCTTGTCATTTACGCCGAAAAGAACGGTGCAGTCGAAGCCATGATGGGTGCTCAGGATTTTCGCCATCATGGGCATAGATTGCTCGCTGCGGTATTCCTGCTCAGCGGATATGAGCACGACGTGCTTACCCTTGCCGGGACCGTCTCCGCCAGAATAAGTGAGCCACTGGGCACTTTCGGGAACAGGATGAGCGAGCACTGGCAGCGCGATGAAGGAGCAAAGGAGGAGTGACAGGTTCTTGTGCATGGCGGGTTAGTTTAAGGGGATTTCGTTCACGGTGTAGTAAGCTTTGGTGTGGAGCAGTGGCTCGCCGCTTTTGGACTTAATCTTGGCTAGAT